>JAPKDN010000590.1 GCA_028822575.1 Alphaproteobacteria bacterium
CACCGTGACTGGTGATCAGTTCTAGCGTACTAGTCTCCATGAATATGCTACCGGTCGCCGTGGCGGTGCGGCTGGTGATGTCCTTATCGGAGATATCCACCATGACGGCGTCGCCCTGATCATCGAAGTGTGTGAAGCCACTCATTCTGCGGCGCTAGCGGTTTGTGTTGGATTGGTTAGCAAGGCTCGAGTTGCTCCCGCCACGTCATCTCGCCGCATCAAGGACTCACCGATCAGGAAGCACCGCGCGCCTATTTTGGCCATGCTTGCTAGATCGTTGGGGCCGTTCAAACCGCTCTCGGAGATCAACAACCGGTCGTCTGGGGCAAGTCTGGCGAGGCGCCTCGTGACCGCGAGGTCCGTCACCATGGTTTTCAAATTCCGGTTGTTTATCCCCAGTAGTAGAGATTTGAGCATAAGCGCGCGTTCCAACTCCGCCTCGTCATGGACCTCGATCAGCACATCCATGCCATGAAAGAAAGCGGCGTCTTCCAATTCCTGGGCCAGCCCATCCGACAAAGCGGCCATGATCAACAGAACACAATCCGCTCCGAGCGCGCGGGCTTCGGTAATCTGATAGGGATCAACCATGAAGTCCTTGCGCAAAGCTGGAAGGGCGCAACTCGCGCGGGCTTGGGTCAAGAACGTATCGTGCCCTTGAAAGTAGGGCTCGTCGGTCAGGATGGAAAGGCAGGTCGCCCCGCCGTCGGCATAAGCGCGTGCGAGGTTCGGAGGATTGAAATCAGCTCTGATAAGCCCTTTGCTGGGTGAGGCCTTCTTTATTTCGGCGATGAGGCCATAACCATTCTGCGAGGCGACGTGCAAGGCGTTGGCAAAGCCACGGGTCGGCGTCGCGGCTTTCGCGTGTTCTTCGAGTTCGGAAAGCGGACACGCTTGCATTTTCTTGACGACATGCGCGCGCTTGTCGTCACAGATCTTGGCGAGGATATCGCTCATTGGTCGATCATGCTCCAGAATTGGTGATCATCACCAGGGCGTCGAGCTTTTCCCTAGCCCGGCCAGTGTCGATGACCTCGCCCGCTAGGGCGACGCCGTCGCTCAGCGTGGAAACCCTGCCCGCGATAATGAGTGCGGCGGCGGTATTCAAAAGCACGATGTCTCGATATGGGCCTTTTTCGCCGTCAAGAAGCGCTGCCAATGCCTTGGCGTTGTCCGCTGGTTTCCCGCCGCGAATTCCCTCTGGCGCGGCTTCGGGGATCCCCGCGTCATCGGGATGTATTTCGAAGGTCGTGACGACGCCTTCCTCCAGTGAGGCGACGCTGCTGGGGCCGGTCGTTGTAATCTCGTCCAGACCATCGGAACCATGCACGACCCACGCTCGTGTCGAGCCCAGGCTCTTCAGCACATGGGCAACAGGTTCCACCCATTCGGCGGAGAAAACGCCGACCAGCTGACGTTTTACCATCGCGGGGTTGGCGAGCGGGCCGAGCAGATTGAAGATTGTCCTTGTACCCAGCTCAACCCTGGGGCCACCAACATGGCGCATGGCGCTGTGATGCCGTGGGGCCATCATGAAGCAAATTCCGGCTTCGTTCACGGCGCGTTCTATCAAGTTCATGTCACAGTCAAGATTAACGCCCAACTGCGCTAAAACATCGGCGGCGCCGGTTTTGGATGATAAGGCCTTGTTACCGTGTTTGGCGACCGGTACACCCGCGCCGCTTACGACGAAGCTGGACGCGCTGCTAATGTTATAAGTCCCGGAAGCGTCTCCACCGGTGCCGACATTGTCGATGGCGTCCGCTGGCGCTTTGATCTTCACGGCCCTGTCTCGCATGGTGCGCGCCGCGCCGGTAATTTCTGCCACGGTCTCGCCGCGCACCCTGAGCGCCATTAGAAAGCCGCCGATTTGGGCGGAAGTGGCATCGCCGGACATGATGATATCGAAAGCCTGCTCGGCCTGCCGTTCGTTCAGGGCGGCGCCACCGGCCACGAGTGCTATCAGGGGTTTAAGATCGGTGATTTTCTCAGTCATGGCGCGGTCTTTCGCAGATGTTCCTCCAAGGCCTCGATCTGGTCCTGGCTGGTGGTCTCCAACCCGGCGATGCAAAGGAAATTGGCTAGAAGGCCATATCCGTGGCGAGAGGCGATGCTTTCGGGATGGAATTGCACCCCGAAGATCGGGCGGTCCTTGTGTCGCAGTCCCATGATCAGACCGTCCTCGGTCTCGGCGGTGATTTCCAACGCTTCGGGCAGTGATCCACGGTCTACCAGCAAGGAGTGATACCGTGTCGCCAAAAAACTGTCCGGGAGCCCATCGAAGATGCCGGCTCCCTGGTTGCGTATGTCGCTCATCTTGCCATGCATCGGTTCCGGCGCGCGGGCGATAGTACCGCCAAAGGCTTGTCCGATGCATTGATGGCCAAGGCAAACGCCAAGGATCGGAAGGGTGGCTGGCGCGTTCTTAATGAGGTCGAGACAGATGCCGGCGCGGTCTGGGTCGCAAGGACCAGGAGAGATGATCAATCCGCTAGGACGCGACGCCAGCGCGTCCTCTACACTGATCTTGTCGTTGCGATGCACCTCGACCTCGGCACCTAGCTCTCCCAGGAAGTGCCAAAGATTGTAAGTGAAGCTATCGTAATTATCAACTAGTAGAAACATTTTCAGTCACTTATAGTGCTTTCTTAAGGTTTCAAAATGGCATTGTTTTTCTTTTATAACAAGTTGACGGGTGTGGCGGAAGAGAGCGACCCATTGTAGGAATGTTAAGCGCGTTTGCAAACCAGCGCGAGATGCTGAAAGGGCCACATGGCTGAGCGAGACAATCCAAGGAGGTCACCACGGCCACGCACTCTTCCGAGCGGCGGTTGGCCGTGGTGGGCGAGCGGGTTGTTGGTCGCGGCGGCGCTTGCCTTTGTCTCCGGAATTGGTGTTGGGGTCATGCTCGGTGATAAGGGCGAACATGGTCATGCCGCCGCGCTGGAACGGCCCAATCCGATGGTTCCGGCGACTTCCACGCCAGTCACGGCGATTCCCGTAGCAAAGGAAAAAGTGGCCGCCAGATCAGCAGGGCCCATGACTACGCCCGTGAC
>JAPKDN010000591.1 GCA_028822575.1 Alphaproteobacteria bacterium
GGGTGGCGCTGGACCGATGCATGGCACGACGGTTGCGCGTGGGCTCGGCTGCCGTCGTGTCTATGTACCGCGCGATGCCGGCGCGCTATGCGCCATCGGCATGCTGCACGCTGACGTGCGCCAAGACTTCATGCGGTTCTTGCTGGGCGAGCTCGACAAGATAGAGCCAGGCCAGGTGAACAAAGATCTGACCGATCTCGACGCCCAGGCCCTGGAGGCGATGCGCGAAGAGGGGTTCGAGGGGCCGGCGGTAGACCTCCAACGTGAAATCGATCTGCACTATCCGGGTCAACTCTGGTCGATCCGAGTACCGGTGTCCGAGGGGGACTTCAACGCCGCCGCCGTTCGCCAAGCCTTCGAGGCGGAGTATCAGCGCCTCTACGGCCATGTACAATCCGACGGTACGATCATGATCGCCTCCGTACGGGTGATCTCCCGCGCCGCGACGGGGACGCCTGGCGCTTCCGAACGAGCCGCGGTCGGCGGAGAGCCGGCAATCCGGGAAGTTCGTTCGGTCTGGCATGAAGGCCGCGGTTGGCTGGAAACCAAGGTCTATACCGGTGCCGCCCTTGGGGTTGGCCACACAATTGCCGGTCCCGCGTTGATCGAGGAGCACACGACGACGGTGCTCCTCGGTCCTGACGACCATTTAGACATTGACGCCACCGGTAACTTCATGATTCAGGTCGCGGCGGAAGGCGTTCAAGACGGCATCTCCAGTGTGGCTAGCTCGTTCGAAGGGCGCGACCCGGTGATTCTGGCGCTGATGCAAAACCGTCTCGACCAGATCAGCAAGCACATGGGTTGGGTGATGACCCGCACCGCTCGCAGCCCGATCTTCAGTCAGAGCCATGACTTCTCTTGCTACGTCACCGATCCCCACGGCACCCTTGTCGCGAATGCCGACGGGATTCCGATTCATACCGGCGGTGGCGGTTTCGCTGTCAGGGCACTAATCCGAGATTTCGGTGGGCGGATCAATCCGGAAGATGTCTTCATCCTCTCCGACCCCTATGTCGCCGGCGGCAACCATCTGCCGGATTGGGTGATCGCACGACCGATCTTCGTGGGTGTACCCGCGCGCCTGGCGGGCTTTTGCTGCAACCGCGCGCATCAGTCGGATATCGGCGGCGGCCTCGCCGGCACGTACAATCCCGAAGCGACCGAGATCTGGCAGGAAGGCATTCGCCTACCGGTCATGAAGTTGATTGATCGCGGCGAGGTTCGCGATGACCTTTGGAAATTGTTGCTTATCAATTCCCGCACCTCCGAGATGTTGGACGGCGATCTCATGGCCATGCTGGGTTCCACCCGCGTCGGCGAGGAGCGGGTCGGGGCAATGGCCACCGAACTGGGTCTGGACTCATATTTCGAGCATCTCGCGGGCGTGTTGGATCATGCGGATAGTCGCATGCGCGAGGCGGTCGCCGCCCTGCCCGACGGCGTCTATTACGGCGAAGATCACACCGACAATGATTGTTTCCAGAAGGTCGATGTCGCTGTTCGGGTCCAAATGACCGTCTCGGGGGACCAGTTGACCCTAGATTTCTCCGACAGCGACCCTCAGATGGTGGGATTCAAGAACTCATCGCTGGCAAATACCTATTCAGCGGCGTTTCTGGCGCTGTCGTCGTTCTTTGACACCGATATCCCCCGCAACGAAGGCACCTACCGCTGTGTCGAGGTCATCGCGCCCGAAGGCAGCATCGTCAACGCTCGACCACCAGCGCCGATGACCATGAACACTGTTTTCGTCGCTCATGAGATCACCCACTCGGTCTGGCGCGCGTTGGCCGAGGCTGAGCCAACGCGCGCCTGTGCCGGTTGGTCCAAGACCACCCACAACCATGTCACCGCCAAGAACGACGATGGTAGCTCCTGGGTGATGTACCAGTGGCATGCCATGGGATCTCCCGGGGCAACGGCGGAGCGCGATGGCTTCCCTCAGATGGGTCACCTGATTTCGCTCGGCGGGCTCGACATCCCCAATCTGGAGTTCCACGAACAACTCTTCGACGTTCGCTATCAGCGCTGGGAGTTCCGCGCCGATGCTGGCGGCCCAGGCGAAAAACGAGGCGGCAGCGGCGTTTGTTACGAGGCCGACATCCTGGTGCCAACGACCTGGTCGTTCCGCGCCGAGGGGCTCGATACGCCGTCCGGGTACGGTGTGTTGGGTGGTGGCTTCGGAAAGGTTGGCGAGCAGTGGGTCCGCCCGATCGACGCCGAAGAATTCATACCGCCGAAATATGGCGTGCGGCGTTTGGGGCCGGCGCGGTTCGTTGCGCACACGCCCGGTGGCGGGGGGTGGGGCAACCCATTCGAGCGAGCGCCCGACCTAGTCCTGAGGGATGTGCGCGACGGGATTGTAAGCCACAAGGGCGCCGCAAGTGACTATGGCGTCGCCATCAGGGACGACGGCCAGAGCGTGGACATGGACGCTACCACGGCGTTGCGGGCATGACGTTTAAGTTAGACCGTTCTTTGTATGGGTTAAGGGTCGCCAATCGTTGGCCGGATGGCGTGGGATCGTGCCCTCGCTAGTCTGCAACCGAATCCAGCCTTCCTGCTAAGGCATAGCCAACGGTGACCATGCGGGCGACACGAGATGGCTTGGTGACTTAGTTCGTAATGATGCCACGCGCTCGATCGAAAAGACTTTCGATCCCGTCATTGAGCCCCCCATGCGGGCACCCTCCTTGGCCGCGAGATCCACCATCCCAGCTGCCACAGCATTAATTTCCCCGGTGGCTTTCAGCGGCATGAAGTTAGCCTGGGTAAGAACGAGCAACGCCGGCCAATGCGCCAAATGCCGCCACAAGAACATCCGGACCGCGAGTCCTCAAACCATTAACCGAACGAATCATATTCCAGATCACCGGGTCAATTTCCTTAATCGAATGAAGGGCCGGAAAGCTGGACCAAGACGGAAAAGTCGGCGTGGTGTCTTCCAGCCGAATGTCGGGACGAAATGGTGAGATCATCGCCGACAGAGCAACTAGATTCATGCCGTTAGAAAGATCATCGGCACCAATAGATAGCGCCTGCCTTGA
>JAPKDN010000592.1 GCA_028822575.1 Alphaproteobacteria bacterium
CGGACTCTGTCACGCGCCGGCCGCCGGCGGCATCGCCGTAAGCTGCCGGGCCGATCACCGCATAAATGATCTTCGTCGACATATCTGCCGATTGGACGCCCAGGGCGAAACCGGCGGATTGGGAATTCCAGGACGGCGGCTCACCGGAGACGACGATGCCGACCGATCCTGTACGGCTCATTTTGGCGGCAAGAATACCGGCAAGATAGGCGCCGTCATGGCCGCTCAGCGTATAATCGCCAACCAGGCCGGCCACGAGACCCTGCGGACTGTCGACAATAGCCACTGGCACGCCGGTCTCCGCCGCAATTTCCGGCGCTGCCGTATTGTATCCGCTGGCATGGGCGATCATCAGGCTCGCGCCCTCATCGGCCAATTCGCGCAAAGTTGGGCGAACATCACCATATCCGAGGCCCTCTGCCGGCAGGAATTCAAGGCCGTATTTCTCGGCCACCGTCCGCGCCGCATCGACGCCCTGCTGGTTCCAGCCATAATCGGTTCCCTGTTCAGGAACGAGTACGGCGATTTTCTTCACTATATCGCCCGCCTGGGCGCCTGCGGTTGCCACAACTAGGGCACCGAGCGCCAGGCCCGCGATGGCGGTACGGCGAATTGTTTTTCCAATAAATCTACGCATGAGTTGTTTGCCTCCCTTTTTGCATTGCTGACCTATCCCGTCAGGTTGAAACGCGTGATGCAGTGGGTCAACGACACCACACCCAATTCTTAATCTCCCTATCTATTTTCCAGCGCCTTGCGCGTCGCGACAAGTTTTTGCGCGCGCGCTTGGCGCAGTTCAGATACCTGTTCCGGCGTATAATCAAAAATACCGCCGCCGCTCTTGATACCAAGGCGTCCCTGCGCTGTGCGCTCGGTGATCAACGGGCTGACATCGTCTCGGGTGCTCAGTTCCTTGTTCAGGTAGCTTCCCACGGCCTGGTAAATATCCAACCCGGCCATATCAAGAAGCGCCATCGGCCCGACGACCGCGAGTTTGTAACCAATGCCCCAGGAGACGCACTGATCGAGCGCTTCGGCGTCGATGACACCATCTTCAACAAGGTCCACGCATTCCCGCATGATGGCATAGAGAACCCGATTCTCGACGAACCCCGGCACGTCCTTTTTGATCAGAATAGGCAACAGATTGATCTGCCGGATGATGGCCGTCATCTGTTCGACCGTCTCCTGGGCGGTGTCGCGCCCGGCGACAACTTCAATGATCGGAATAATATGTGGAGGATTGGACCAATGCATGCCGATGACCCGACCGGGATTGGAATTTCCCTCCTGTAACCGGGTGATCGGCAGGCCGGAGGTGTCGCTCGCCAATACGCAATCAGGCGATACCAGCCCGTCAAGCGTATCAAGCAGTTCGAGTTTGAGTTCAAGCACCTCCGGCACCGTTTCCACCACGAGGTCAGCGCCCGCGACGCATGCCTCGAGACTTTCGCTCATGCTGATCTGGTCCGCGCCGCCACGATCCGGCATGCCCAGCGCATCCAGCACGCCGAAGGCGCCGTTGATCAGCCCGGCACTGTTCGCCACGGCTTCGGGGTTGGTGTCATAACCGCGCACGGTCAAACCGCCACGCGCCAAAGTGGCCGCGATGCCGGGGCCCATGGTGCCCATGCCAATTACCGCAACATTTTTCATATTCTTTACCGCTCTCAACTGACCACTTTTTGGAAAGCCGCCCGCTCGCTCAAAGCGCTCAACCAACGCCTGAGATGCGGCATCTCCGGAAGACTCACGGGGAAATTCAAACAGCGTGGAACAATCGGCCCCAACGCAAATTCGGCAACAGTCATGGCGCTCCCGCCGAGCCAATCGCACCCATCGAGCCGACCATCCAGGAGCGCCAGTTGCGCCGCCAGAGCATCGCCTAATTTCTGAATATCGCCGCGCTCCGCCTCCGGTTTTTTAGCGGCGCGAAACACCTCCAGGTACGGGCCATTGAGGGACGCCAACTGCCAATCCATCCAAATTTCCGCCTGGCAACGGGCCGCCGCATCGACAGGCAGAAAATCACTTCCCTCCCGAGCGCAGAGATAGCGAAGAATGGTGTTCGATTCCCAGACCACCGTATCGTTATCAACCAAGGTGGGCACTTTGCCCGTCGGGTTGAGGCTGAGATAATCCGCATCCGCCGTGTTGCCGAACTGGCGGCCATAATCCTCTCGGGCATATTCCAGGCTCATCTCCTCCATCAGCCAGAGAACCTTTTGCACATTGCCGGATGTCGAGCGCCCCAACAGTCTCAGCATTTTCTACTTCCCCCATGTTTTCGCATCGCTAGGCCCTATGTGATCGGCTTGTAGGCAATGGCATCCATCTCAATCCCGGTTTCGATAACCGCCCGTGCTTCCACGGTTGTGCGGGAAATTCCTCCGTCCGGAAAATACTCCGCAAAGACGCGGTTATAACGACCGAAATTCCGCGCATCTTCGAGATAGACCGTGACCTTGACGACATCGTCCAGATCAGCGTCAGCGTGGACCAGTACCCGGCGAATAGACTCCAACGTCCAGCGGCATTGTTCCTCGATATTGCCGGCGCACATGTTGCCTTTCTCGTCCTTGGGCACCTGTCCCGAGACAAATATGAAATCACCGGCCCGGACGCCGGGATGAAACGGCAGGTTCGGGTTCTTCTTGCCAAGAGGTTTGATCGCGGGATTGGTCATAACCGGGTGCCTCTACATGACCGAGGTGGAAATGATGTCGACGCCCTTTTGGCGATCAACCAAATAGATTAGGCCGCGATCGTCGATCGTGACATCGTTTGACGATGCGCGCTCAAAACCAGCCGGCGGGTCAGGCTCGTAATAACCTACTTCCCGGGGGCTATAGGGATCCGCAAAATCGATCAGCCGCAACCCTTGCGCAAACCAGGCAAACGGCACCGTCGTGCCGACAAAGCGCTCCGACGGCTGGTGGCATCCGGTCATGGCCGGCTGCGGCGCGCCATCCGGATCAAGTCCGTCAACCTGGAAGGTCGAAATCGGGACCGGGTTCTCTTCGTTAGAAATATCA
>JAPKDN010000593.1 GCA_028822575.1 Alphaproteobacteria bacterium
GGTATCGCGCCAAATTGGCCACGGCCAGGCTCCCTAGCTGACCACCAACTCCAACAGTGGCTATCCCATGGACACATAGCGAACCCGGCATGATGTCCATAACGGGCCAACGTCTGTCGCGTGCATTGACTGGTCGACAGCAACAGCCAAGCGTCAAAATATGGGGAAATTCAAATCAGCAAACGCTTCTGTGCGGCTCTAAACGCAGCGTTCACGATCGCCGTTAGAAGGAACAGCGCGCCAGCGAACAGCATGGGCCAAACTTGATCCGTGGTCAGATCGAACAACCAACCGGCGATGGGCGGCGATAGGGTCATAATAAGAAAATACATCGCGAAGAAAAGTCCCATGCCGATCGCGCGATTTTCCGGCTTCATCGCCTGTCCCGTCAGCGCCATGACCACACCAGCCGGCGCGACGCCTATCAATCCGAACAACAGACTTGAGGGAATAGCCAAGGACGTGAAGAACAACATCACGAGCGCCAGGATCGCCACGGCGATACAGACATATAAAACCAGATCCGGTTTGCCGCTTTTGTCTGCGATCAAACCACAAACTACGCCAGAGATTATCATCAGCCAACTGGCGAGACTGATGATGGCCAACGCGGAAACCTTGTCGTACCCGCCCGCGATTAAAACATCCGGCGCGAAGCTGAGATAGACAACGTATCCGGCATTGAAAAAGCCCCACACCAGCCCTGCAATTACCGTCAGGATAAGTTCATGGCGGTTAGGAAAAGATTTCAGGCCACTAGTTTGCTTGGCCGAGCCAGGGATCTCTCGGCAGAACACTATCACTAACAGGGCCCCGATGACGCAGTAAGCGGACGCCACCATGAACGCCATGCGCCAATCGACATGAACCGCCAGCCAACCGTGGCCGACTTGCCCCAATGCAACGCCACACGGCCAGGACATCACGAACGCGCCCATGGCGGTCGCCAACTCCTTACCCGAGAACAGATCCGCGACGATTTTCGTAAAGAAGATACTGGAGAAAACAAACCCGGCACCACAAATCAGCCGCGCGACGGCCAACATTTCATAACTCTCGGCGATGGACGCGAGACCACCGCCCGCTCCAAGGGTCAACAACCCCAACCCAACAATGAACCGATCCGACACGAACCGGCCCGCAAACCCAGCCGGTATTGCCAGGAACAACCCCGGCAGCATGAACAGGCCTATCAGGCCGCCAATCTTGGCGTAATTTAGCCCCATCTCGACCACGAGCTCGCTTGAGACCGAACCCAATGTCTGAAATTGAAACCCAAGACCAATGCGTGACACGAACAACAACGCGAGGATCGACCACCTGTGGTTCATTCCATGATCTTTCGGTTCATAGAGAGGCAGTCCGCGATTGGTCCAGCGCTATTTACAGAACGAGTTCGTCTGGTAAGCACACGACGGATACGCAACCACTAAACTAGTCGAAGTCGTCTAACAATCCCGCCGCGTTCTTGTGACCCAGCGATAACAATACCGCGTCGCCTGGGCTAGGTCCCAAGGCCGGCTTACACCCCAACCGCCGCCTTCACCGCCACTTCCAGCTTGTCCACCAGCTCGGTGATCTGGGAGTCCTCGATGATGAACGGCGGCGCGACCAGCACATGGTCTCCGAGACGCCCATCGACCGTTCCACCCATGGGATAGCAGATCAGCCCAGCCTCGAAGGCCGCCTTCTTGACGATCTTGTTGACCCCAAGCGAGGGGTCAAAGGGCGTCTTGGTCTCACGGTCGGCGACGAATTCCAGAGCCTGGAATAGCCCCCTGCCCCGAATATCGCCAACATGCGGGTTCTGGCCGAATCTTTCATGCAGCGCCGCCGTCAGCTTGACGCCCTGTGTTTGGACACGGTCCAGCAAGCCGCGGTTCAACACCGCCGACACCACCGCCCGGCCCGCCGCGCAGGCAACGGGGTGACCGAGATAGGTATGGCCATGCTGAAAGAAGCCCGTGCCATCGGCGATGGTCTGGTAGACCGAGTTGGTGCAAAGCATCGCGCCAATCGGCTGATAGCCCGCGCCGAGGCCCTTGGCGATACAGACGATGTCCGGCGCGATCTCGTCCTGCTCACAGGCGAACAATGTGCCCGTCCGGCCCATGCCGCACATCACCTCGTCCAAGACTAGTAAAACCCCGTGGGTGTTGCAGATCTCTCGGATACGCTTGAAATAGCCGGGTGCCGGCGGAACCGCCCCCGCCGTGGCGCCGACCACCGGTTCAGCCATAAACGCCATGACATTTTCAGGACCAAGACGTTGGATCTCCGCCTCCAGCAGGTCGGCAGCGCGGCGGCCATAGTCCTCGGGGCTCTCCCCCTCCCCACGCAGTCGATACTCGAAGCACGGGTCAATATGGGTGACGTCGATCAGCAACGGGCGAAACGGCTCCCGCCGCCACTCGTTACCGCCAGCCGACAACGCGCCAAGCGTGTTTCCGTGATAGCTCTGCCGCCGGGCGATCAAGTGGCGACGTTGAGGCTCGCCACGCTCCACATAATACTGCCGGGCTAACTTGATAGCCGCCTCGGTCGCCTCTGAACCACCGGAGACCAGATAAACCCGATCAAGGTTTCCCGGGGCGTTGGCGATCAGAAGGTTGGCCAGATCCTCCGCCGGCTCACTCGTGAAGAAGCCGGTATGGGCAAACGCGATCTCGTCCAATTGAGCCTTGATCGCGGCGGTGACTTCTGCGTCCCCATGGCCGAGGCACGAAACCGCCGCCCCACCGGAGCCATCGAGATAGCGCTTGCCGGTGCCGTCGATGAGGTAACAGCCCTCACCGCCTATGGCGACCAGCGGCGCGGCATTGGCGTGCCGGGGAAAATATGGGACATCACTGGTTCCAAACACGGCGTATAGGTTTTCTTTCTAAGTGCCGTATATCACGCTCGGCAGCCACGTCGCCAATTGCGGGAAGATCGACAGGATAACCAGCATCGAAATCTGGATCATCACGAAGGGTATCACCCCCCGATAAATCATGCCGGTCGTCACTTCCTTCGGCGCGACCCCTCTGAGATA
>JAPKDN010000594.1 GCA_028822575.1 Alphaproteobacteria bacterium
TTCAATCCTACTAGAAAAAATAATTACCCAACACCACACTTAACGATAAAACCATTCTATTTTTCAAGTCCTATAGCATATTTGGGAACAATCTTGATATGAAGGTGCCGAGGAAGATTCACCAATCCTTCTATTTCTGCAAAGGCATCGTGGCGATTTGAGGGGTAGCTTACGTCCACGTCACCAACCGCTAAAGCGCCTCGGCAACGTCTCCCGTGGGCCCGGTTAATCACTCACGTGGAGACCCGTCATGCCTGATTCCAATAACCAACCACCGTCCCACCGTTTTGGGCAATCGGAACATGAGATACCTTCCCCTATTCGCCGGTCTCGCGGATTAGAATTGTCTGTTGATCGGTGGCAATGAAACCGCTACGCGAAAACTCAGCTTGCTGATTCGCGCGGGCGCTCGTCCGGTCGTGCTAGCGACCAACGTTGTCCGAGAAATTAAAAGCACCGTTGATAGCGGGGACATTATGCCCCAATCACATGCCTTCATCGCCTCGGAACTCCATGACGTGGCCCTGGTCGTCGTCTTTAATGCGGGGCAAAATGAAGCCAAGGCGATCGGAGCCTTTGTCGTTCGCCGAGCACGCTTTCACGCGAGTTCAAGCGTAACAGCCGATCGACCCAATTTTGGAGCAGCGGCTATGATATAGCGAGACCGCTCCCTTTCGTGCGGGATGATCATAGACGCTATCCCGGCGCGGGAAAATACGATCGTATACGCGGCATTAGACAACGGCGGAGGCTAAGGCGGGGGATGGATCATCGGCATCAGCAACCATACCTCCTCCGCGCCGCAAAATTCTTCTTCAAACCACCGACCACTGGCGCTATTGTTTCATGCTCCCGAATTTCGGCTCCGCGCATTGGAGAACGATCATGGATACCAGTCTCGAACACCACCGCGTCGACCTCGCCTGTGCCTTGCGGTGGGCCGCCCGTTTGGACCTGCACGAGGGGGTGGATAATCACTTCTCGCTGGCGGTGCCAGACGCCGATGGGGTGGTGCGGGGCAAACGGTTTCTGATCAATCCCTATGGCTGGCATTGGTCGGAGATCACCGCTTCCTCGCTGGTGCTGTGTGACGCTGATGGCACGGTCCTGGAAGGCGACAACTATGTCGAGGACACCGCGTTCTTCATCCACAGCCGCATCCATATCGGCGCGCCGCACGCGGTCTGCGTGCTGCACACCCACATGCCCTACGCTACTTCGATCACCTTGGTCGAGGACGGTAGGCTGGAAATGATGGAACAGAACGCGCTGCTCTTTGACGGACGCATCGCCTATGATGACGATTACGAGGGGCTGGCGCTGGCCACCGACGAAGGCGACCGCCTGGCGCGCAAGATCGGCAACAACAACATCCTGTTCATGGCCAGCCACGGCATCGTCGCCGCCGGGCCGACCGTCGCCGACGCTTTCAACGATCTTTTTTATTTGGAGCGCGCATCGATGTTCCAGGTATTGGCTAAATCACAGGGCGGCAAGCTGCGCACAATCGCTGACAAGGTTCGCGCAGAGGTGCGCCAGCAGTTCGCGACCGAGGCTCCAAAACTCGCCGACCGCCACTTCACCGCGCTGCGCCGAATTCTCGATAAGACCGAGCCGGAATATCGGCACTGAGCTACGTTATCCCAGAGCCTCACTTAGGTCTCTGACCAGATCATCCCCATCCTCCAGGCCAACCCAAAGCCGGCACAAGCCATTGGTTAGACCGAGACCTGCGCGAATTTCTTCCACCACCGAAGAAAATAGCTGGCTGGAGGGATGGTTGATCACGCTTCCCGGGCCCGCCGGACCCTCGCCGATGGCGATCACGTTCAAGCGTTCCAGGAATCGCCGCGTTGCCTCCATATCGGCGTCTAGAACCACCGACATGAAACCACCAGCCCTGACCATCTGTCGCTTGGTAAGCTCCACATCGGTATGATCACCGAAGCCAGGGTAGTCCAATGCTTTAATCCTGGGATGCGCGGCAAGGAAAGCCGCCACTTGTTCGGCGGTGTCGCAAACCCGCTCCATGCGCGGCCCCAAAGATCCTAGCGCGCGCAAGGCCAGATCCATATCAGTGCTCGCCGGAACCACGCCAAGCGCTGCACGAAGGAAACCAAGCTTATCAACCAGAAAATCCTGTTCCGGGGCGACCACGGCGATCGCCCCATCCTTAACCACGCCGCCGTACAGATAGCCGGGCGCGGCGTTGAGCGAAACCCCAAAACCGTGTTCGAGCGGACGCTGGAGATAGGGCGTGCAATGGGTATTATCGCAGATACTAATCAGATCATGGTCCTTGGCGAAGGTCGCGATCATACCTAGATCCGCCAGCCTCGCCTTTGGCGACCCGGGACTTTCGACCCAAACCATCTTGGTTTCTTCCTCGATAAACGCCGCGTCCAGTGCCGCCCAATCTGTCGGGTCGACATAGCTGATGCGCATCCCACTGGCCCGGCGGCGAATATCTTCAAGCAACCGATAGCAACCGCCATGCAACCCATCTGAGACGATGACATGCGCGCCACTATTCACCAACTCTAGCAAGCAAGCGATCGCCGCGCGTCCCGATGAGAAGGCGAACCCCTGGGCGCCGCCCTCCAGATCCGCCATGCGGGCTTCCAGCGGCGTGGGGTCGACATGCGGTGGCGTGGCCATTACCCGGGCCGGACCTGGCACGATCGATCGCGTGGAAAACCCGCGAGTTTTAGAAGAGTAATTCATCGAATGGGTGACCGGTCAGGCTATTGCGAAATTCGGATCGTCGGCCCCGTCATCGCGTGATGTCGCTCGTATTTCACGCGGCGCAGGAAATGGCTGTGCTTAAAGTCATGCCAGACTTCGGTCGCATGATCAATTCTGCTAATGCAATCCCCAAGGCTGAAGAAATGGGCGGGCGAGCCACGCAGAGACTCTGTGAACGGCGTCTCGCTTTTTTGGCACTTGAACAGCGCGTAATAGGCACTGTTATAGTCCGTTTAACCAGGATTCTCCATGTGGGATCCTCCCAACCCGGGAATAATGTCTCGGAT
>JAPKDN010000595.1 GCA_028822575.1 Alphaproteobacteria bacterium
TTCTCGACGACGGAGCAATATACCTTCATGGCGGTTAGCGTATCCATGGCGAATCCCACGCTAGGGCGGTTGGAAAGCGCAAATTAATTCGTGACGAAAATGAATGATATTCAATTTTCTTTGATAGGTGAAGCACGTGCATTTTCTGGGGTTTCCCAGTGAATTCAGGCGACCGGTTAGACAGTTTCTGGATGCGAAAGATACTCGATGACCGGCTGGGAGTTCGCGTCAAAAAAAAGACACGCCCTACTAACGCCTTTTCCGCGGGAGGACCCATCCACCGTGTTCGCGGCTTCGAAACCTCCCCACTCGAGCCACCTTGAAAGGATATCCCGGCATCCTGAACGCCGCGTGTGTCGATCTCCGGTAGGAATAACACTGCGGCGTTTTTTGGTGCGGAATGGTCGAAGATACTGTTTGCCTGGACCCGGCCGTCGCGGACGGGTGAAAAAAGCTAGCTGGTCAGGATCAGCGGTCCTCTGGGCGCGAAATAAGAATTGCCGATACCTTAGATTTTTTAGATTGTGGATGGCACGAATTCTGAAGCCATGCAGGTCTGTCGTGATGGGAGAAGAACATGACAAGTAACAGGGCCAAGCGTCCAGAAACACTTTTGGCCCAGGCGCTCGGCTGGATCGACGAGTCAACCGGTGCGCTGGTGCCGCCGATCCATGGGGCGACCACTTTCCAGCGTGATCCGGATAACGCGTACCGGAAGGGGTACGCCTATACCCGGGGTAATAACCCAACGTATGCACAAGTAGAGGCGCTGCTCGCCAATCTGGAAGGTGGGCCGGCGGCGATGGTCCTTGGCTCTGGAATGTCGGCGGCCACATTGCCGTTCCTGACCTTGAAGAGTGGTGATCATGTGGTCGCGCAATCGGTTATGTATTGGGGAGTACGGGCTTGGCTGACCAAGTTTGCCGCACAATGGGGTCTCCGGGTCGATCTCGTGGCGCCTGGCGAGGCGGGTGATCTCGCCAAAATCGTTCGTCCTGGCGAGACCAAGCTTGTTTGGGTCGAAACTCCTGCGAACCCAACCTTTGAGAGTGTCGATATCGCCGCGGCCGCCAAGGTCGCTCATGCGGCGGGGGCCAGACTTTGTGTCGATTCAACGGTGGCGACGCCGGTCCTCACCCGGCCAATCGAGCATGGCGCGGATCTGGTCATGCATTCTGCGTCCAAGTACCTCAACGGTCATAGTGATGTGCTGGCTGGGGCGCTGATTACCGCCAGGGACGATGATTGGTGGGCCGCGTTGAAGGAGTTGAGAACCTTTCATGGCAAGGTTTTGGGGCCCATGGAGGCGTGGCTGCTGTTGCGAGGCATGCGAACCTTGCATTTGCGAGTGCGCCAGGCCTCGGAGAATGCGATGGTGATCGCTCACCATTTCGCGTCCAACGCCAAGATTTCCCAGATGCTTTATCCGGGGCTGGAAGGGGCGCCGGGTCACGCGATCGCCGCAAGGCAAATGACCGGCGGGTTTGGTGGCATGCTGTCGATGCGGTTCGCCGGTGGTGAGCAAGCCGCTATCGCGGTTGCCGAAAAAGTCAAGGTGTTCAAGCGCGCGACGTCTCTCGGTGGCGTCGAGAGCTTAGTTGAACACCGGGCGTCGATCGAGGGCCAAGGCACGCCGGTACCGTTTGATCTGCTGCGGTTCTCGGTCGGGGTCGAGCACGTGGATGACCTGATCGCCGATCTGGAGCAGGCGATCAATTAGGGTGTCCTCGAGCGTGCTGAGGCCTTCGGTCCTGTCGCGACGGCGGGCTTTGCTTTAGGGGGCTTTCGACATAATGTCTTCGGCGAAGCTTTTCATCGCTCCGAGGCTGGAGTCGATCGAGTCGCCCCGGAAATCGAAGATCAGTTCCTCGACCCCGATCTCGGCGAAGGCGGCGATATCGTCCAGCGCCGCGTTGGTCCCGCCGGTGAACAGACGGCGCGTCTCGCCGTCCGGAACCTGGCCGCCATCATAGAACGGGGCTTTATAGGAGATGGTCAAAGCGTCGAAATCCCGACCTTCCGCTTCCGTTAATTCCTTAAGAAATGCCAGCCTCTCGATCATTTCCGCTGGGGGCAGGGGCGAGGCGGCGGTCGCGCCAACCGGGTGCCAACCATCGCCAAGTCGCGCCACCCGGCGAAGAGCCGGATTGGAGTGTCCGCCGATCCAGATCGGTGGGTGCGGATCCTGGAGAGGGGTGGGCTGACAGTAAAGCTCCTTGAAGCTGTAAACCTCACTCTGATGGCTTACCGCCTCTCCAGTCCAAAGCTTCTTCCAGATCCGAATATACTCATCGGTTACCGCCCCGCGTTTCTTGAAATCGGCGGCGTCGAGCGCCTCGAATTCCTCTTCCATCCAACCGACACCAACACCAATTGTCATTCGACCCTCGGACAACACATCCGATGTGGCGATTGATTTGGCGCATAGGATTGGATTGCGGTGTGGGACGATCATCACGCTGGAAATGATCCTCAAAGTCTCTGATGCGGCAGCGACGAAAGCCATTAGGGTGAGTTGCTCCATGGCATCACCCTTGGACAGGAAATTGCCCTTCACCGTGTACGGATAAGCCGATTCGATGGTTGTCGGCACCACAATGTGGTCGGCCACGCAGACGCTGGAGAGCCTGGCTTCCTCTGCGGTGGAAAGGAATGCCTTAAGGTCCTTGCGGGTCGCCAAGGGGCCGCGGGTGGGTAGATAGAAACCGAAGCGCATGATGGACTCCTGGAGCCGGATGGTTGGAGTGTTTCCGTGATATGATCACATTACCAAGGTGTCGTGGGCAATGGAGGTTTCAACCGCGGTTGAATGCCAACTCGGCGCGCCCGTCGGCGACGGAACTAAAAACCTCGTCTCCGCTGATTTTGACGGCACCAAACAGCTCTGCAAAAATATTCTGGACCACTGGTGTTTTTAAGGAGCCTCCGGTCAGGAAAACATAATCAAAGCCGCCGCTACGCGGTCCGTCATCTTGGCCAGATCGTTGGCGATCCAAGGTTCAAATTCGCTGCGGGTCACGACGATTTCGATA
>JAPKDN010000596.1 GCA_028822575.1 Alphaproteobacteria bacterium
CCGACCGGCCCCCCTTCCGCCGAGAAGTTCGTGTATAATGTTAACGTATTTTTTTTCGTTGTAGAGATCGCGGCCATGGCGCGCGACGTAAACCGCCTCGCCAATTTCATGCAAATCGCCGTAAAAGCCGGGTTTCATTTTTAATGACGCACCGAGGGTTTTGTCGAGGTCCTTTCTCATCGAACCTATCACCGACTCGTTCACCGGGGTCGAGCTCGCCAACGCTGCGCGGCCCTTGAAATACGCACTCATGGTTGCTGGATTGTTTAAGGCGCCAATGTGCGCGATCTCTGTCGCTTCGGTTTGGCTTGCGATCTGCGAGAACACACGGGCCGCATCTAGGCCGGCGGCCTCAGCGATGCTTGAGGCGAGGGCCGCCTGTAATTCGTATTCGGTACTCGTAGGTGAAAACGCGTCCTTGAGCTTCGCGATGGTGTCCTGCGTCAAGTGAACGTCGGCCACATTGTAAACACGGCTCGCGTTAACATTGGCGTCGATGTGCTCTTTCATTTTTTTAGGGTCGATCATATCGCCGACGGTAAGCTCGGGCTTTCCGGGCTGTCGGTTAGATCGGTGGAGCGCATCCAGGGGGTCCGTTTCTTCATCCCTGCGCATCGCCTCGGCCCGCGTGGTCAGGCGCTTTGCCTTATCAAGTAAATATTGCGGTGTTGTCTTACCTGCGGTTTTGGCGGCCTCAATGTTGGCGTTTGCTTCATCGGCCGCCCGCTGAACCTCGGAAGATCCATTTTGCCCAAGGTCCTGGAGTTGCGTGTTCTCGCGCCTCAGAAATTCGACGTTAGCAATCAACGCCGGGTCGCCAAGCTCGCGCGCTGTCCTTTCTAGTTTGTCTAAATCGTTTTCGCCAATCGACCCGTTGCCACTTAAAATCTTGAGGTGGCTTTTTATGTCGCCGTTTGTGGCCTTGATAGTAGCGACGCGCAGCCGATCCGCCTGTCGGATCTCGGCCTCAAAATTGTTTGTGAGATTCTCGAGGCGCCAATCGTCAATGCCGCGAACGGAACCCTTGCCCGTTTTGCGGTCTTCACGGAACTTTTTGATGTAAGCGAACTTGTCCTTCGAATCGCGAAATTCGCGACGCGCCCGCGCGACATGGTATCGATCTTTCCCCTTGGCGACCTGGGCGGCGGTTACCTTTGCGTTCTGCCCCAGGCCGTTCATCGAGTCCGTGTAATCCTTCATCGCCGTGTGGAACTCGCTGTCGCCGCCCGCTGTCGCGGTTTGTCCCATTAGACCAACTTGCTCGTGCATACTGTCGGTGATCGTGGTCGCGTTCCCGTCGAGGGCCTTTTGCTGTTCGCGGATCGCATCGGAGGATCTGTCCAGGAACGCGGAGCGCGCGTAGCTCTCGAGCTTGGCCCGCGTGCGCGCAGCTGTAAGTGGATCCATATCCTGAAGGGCAGAAGTGTAGCCGCCGATGATCGCGCCTAATCCCGCCTGAAGGTCGTTCGGATCTTGTTTCGTTTTCTTCGCGTTCAAATACGCGAGGCCAATCGCCTCACGCGCCTTTGCTTCGACCTGGACGCCGCCGAGTTTGTTCGCCGCATCGAATGCTGCTTGCCCGTAGATGTCGCCCGGTCGCTCGCCGCCGTATTGATCCAGCGTCGCGGTCGGATCTTTTGCTCCGGCCGCCGCGCCTTCGCGTTGGGCGTTTTCGGCGCCGCGCTTGAACGCAAAGTTTTTAACCTGTTCGGCGCGCTGGCTAAGCTCTCTCGCACCACGAATTGACTCGCGTGCGTACGCCTGATCGATGTCGGGCGGGACTTCGATTTTCTGGTTTAATCGAACCTGGCGTTCATATGCGTTGTATCTCGCCATTATGAAATAATTCTTCCAAATGTTCCCATTTTACCCATGGGGTTCCAAGATCCGCCCATGCCACCCATCCCAAAACCGCCACCAAGGTTTGCGCCACCTGCTGGAGCGGCACCCGCACCACCCGCACCGCCAAACCCGCCCATCATCCCGTAACTTGCCCCCGCCATTGCGACGCTTGTAATTGCCGAGAACATTGCGGACTTCTTCGCGTGCTTGCCCGCCGCGCGATATTGTGCAGCCTGATGCTCCGCTGATTTCTGGATAATGATTTGGTTCTGCTCGGCGATAAATCTGTTGTCGCGAGTTGTCGTAAAGTCTTGGAATCCTTGGTTGAGATTAACAGTCATTATATTTCCAGTAGAGCCCGAGAATGGATCAAGCATTCCTGCGCCGGCTCGCGCATTAATTGTCGCAGCGTTTCGTTTCATTTGGACAAGGACTTCTATTCCGTCTTCGCGGTGGTTAAGAGCTTGCTGCCGTGATTGCAAAACCTGGCTTCGGGCTTGTACGAGCGTTTGATCGGCTTGCGCCTTGTACATGGCGTCGGTGTGTTTTCCGCCCTGGATAGTGCTATAAGCCTGGACCAGTGATGCGGCGACCGCGAGTTCTGCCATCTGCTTATTGTCCTACCGATACTTTGTAATCGAGCGCGAGAAGCGTGAGGTCGAGCGGCGCGGATTGGGTTACGGTGATCGCGCCCTCCGCATTGAATCCGAGCAATGGGCCCACGGTTTTCACGCCGGTGAATTTCGGAACAGCGGCATCAAGAACCGACGCGCCAAAGCCTCGGAACGCGACTAGCTGGCCGTTGACGGTCATTACCTGGGACTCAAAAACCTCGGCTGAGACCTCGAGGATTCGTTTCTTAAAGGACCGAATGTTGCCACTCGCGAGCCGAGTTTCGCAGGGCATCGTTTTCGCGGTGACTTGATAAGGCAACCCGATCTCGAAATTCGTCGCGCTTGCCCGGTCGAAAGTGACCGAGCCGGATGATACGGTTTTTTGCGACTGAACTAGGCCATCGACCACAACGTCGAGTGTGAACCCCTCAAGGTGCGCGGCGGTCCCGGTGCTCGCAACCGAGGTCGAGAATACGGCGCTATCGGTGTGCAGCGCCGGATCAAATGCCTCGACGTAATATACGTCAGACCCACTGACGACACGCTTCACCACTGTGTAAATTGTGTCGAG
>JAPKDN010000597.1 GCA_028822575.1 Alphaproteobacteria bacterium
TCCGATCGATACCTTCCCTTATATCCTGGGTCGTGACTTTTCCGGCGTCGTAAGTGCGGTCGGAGAGGGCGCGGATTTGGCGGTCGGAGACGAAGTGTTTGGTGTGTTGGACGTGGGTCAGGAAGGCGCTTATGCCGAAAAGGTTGGCGTCAAATCCTCGATCCTGGCGCGCAAGCCAGTCGGCCTCTCGCATGCGGATGCCGCCGCCATCGCACTAACCGGGCTTACCGCCAAGATCAGCATCGAGGACACCATCAAACTGCAACCTGGAGAGACCATTCTGATTCAGGGTGGCGCCGGTGGGGTCGCGAGCATGGCGATCCAGATCGCAAAACATATCGGCGCCAAGGTGATCACCACCGCCAGCCCGTCAAACCATGAGTATCTGCGTTCTCTGGGCGCCGATGAGATCATCGACTACAACTCCGTCGACTTCACGACGATTATCTCGGGCATTGACGCGGTATTCGAGACCGCCGGCGAGGATGTCGCCGTGCGTTCCTTTAAGGTCCTGCGCCCCGGCGGTCGCGCGGCGTTTATCGCCTCCGGTCCAAAAGCGCCGGTCTCATCCAGGGTGGATGTTGCCTCGCTGCGGCCTGCGGTCGGCCGGGATCGTCCGCATCTTCAACGGGTGCTGGACTTGCTTGCCACCGGCGCTTTGCGGGTACCCGAGGTTACGGTTTACCCCCTGTCTGAGGCGGTTGCCGCGCATCGAGTCAGCGAAGCGCGGCATCTCAAAGGAAAATTGGTCTTTCAGGTTCGGTAGAGATCATCGTCGCTGTTGGGTGGTGCTTAACGCGCCGTCCAGCCGCCATCGACCAACAAGCTGGTGCCGGTGACCATTTTGGAGGCCGGTGCCGCGAGGTAGACAACCGCGTCGGCGACATCCTCGACCTGGCCAAGCTTACCCATGGGGATCCGCTCCAGCACATCCTTCGCAAAGGTGGGATCCTTCAGGAACCCCGCCGCCAAGGGCGTCTCGACGAATGTTGGGCCGACGGAGTTGGTGCGGATGGCATGTGGCGCGAGCTCGATGCCCATAGCCTTTGTTAGACCCTCGATGGCGTGTTTGCTAGCGCAATAAGCGGTGCGGTTTGGCGCGCCGACATGTCCCATCTGCGAGGACATATGGATGATCGATCCACCCTTGCCGCGCTCCATCATGGTGCGCGCAACTGCTTGAGCCATGAGATACGCGCCACGCAGGTTGAGATTCAGGATCGTATCCAGATTCTCCAGCGAGACATCCAGGAATGGCTCTGGGATATTGGTGCCGGCGTTGTTGACCAGAATATCGATCCGTCCAAGCGTGGGGATCACCCTGGCGATCGCGGCGGGGTCGGCGGCATCGCAAACCGCCGTACGCGCGATTCCGCCATCGGATTCGATCCGAACTTTTAGATCATCAAGGTCGCTTTGCGTGCGGCTCATCAAAATAACTTCCGCTCCAGCTTCGGCAAGCGCGATGGCACAGGCCTCGCCCAGACCGCGCCCGGCGCCGGTAACCAGCGCAACAAGGCCGTCGAGGCGAAAACGATCAGGCGAGCGGGTGCGGGACTGAGACATCCAAGGGACTCCATCAGTGACAATTTCGACGCCTGGGCCCGACTGGTGCCGGCATACGGGCCGCTAGCCATAAAAAACCAACCTAGGCTCATCAAAAACCGCTGGCCTCGGGACGGAAAGCCTTTGAGTATCAGTCCCTGGAGCTGCCCGCCACGTTTTTTCCGCCGTAACGGCGCACTCGGATATCCGCCTGTTCCTGGTGTCCGGCGAAACCCTCGATGGCGCAAAGCCGAGAGCAATACTCGCCGATCATGGCGCTGGCCTCGGGCGTGGTCACGCGCTGGTAGGTGCAGGTCTTCAGGAACTTACCGACCCAGAGACCGCCGGTATAACGCGCCGCTTTCTTGGTGGGCAGGGTGTGGTTTGTGCCGATGACCTTGTCGCCATAGGAAACGTTGGTTTCTGGTCCAAGGAATAGAGCGCCGTAATTGGTCATATTCTCCAGAAACCAGTTCGGGTCCCGGGTCATCACCTGGACATGTTCCGAGGCGATATCATCGGCGACTGCCAACATCTCGGCTTCGTTCTCGCAGATGATGATCTGACCATGGTCACGCCAAGCCTGTCCGGCGATCTCGGCGGTGGGCAGTACGGTGAGCTGACGCTCTACTTCGGCCATGGTGTCGCGGGCGAGCTTCTCGGAGTTGGTGACCAGGATCGCCGGGGAGGTCGGCCCGTGCTCCGCTTGACCAAGAAGATCCGTGGCGCAGATCTCGCCGTCGACGGTTTCGTCGGCGATCACCAGGGTCTCGGTTGGTCCGGCGAACAGATCGATGCCGACCCGACCATAGAGCTGACGTTTGGCTTCAGCGACGAAGGCATTGCCAGGGCCGACCAGCATGTCGACGCCGACGATTGTTTCCGTCCCCAACGCCATCGCGCCGACCGCCTGAATGCCGCCGAGGCAATAGATCTCATGGGCGCCGCCCAGATGCATGGCGGTGATGACGGCCGGGTTCGGCTCGCCATTGAAGGGCGGGGAGGCGGCGATGATCCGCTTTACGCCGGCGACACCAGCGGTAACGATGCTCATGTGCGCCGAGGCGACCATCGGGTATTTGCCGCCAGGAACGTAACAGCCGATGGCGTTTACCGGGATGTTTTTGTGCCCAAGAATGACGCCGGGAAGGGTCTCGACCTCGACATCTTGGAGGGCCGTGCGTTGGATCTTGGCAAAGTTGCTTACCTGTTCCTGGGCGAACTTGATGTCGGTAATATCTTGGGCGCTCATCCGAGACAGGCAGCCCTCGATTTCGCTCTCCGACAGTCTGAAGTTCTCGCGTTCCCAGCCATCGAATTTTTTCGACATCTCGGCGACGGCGGCGTCGCCCCGAGCCTCGATCCCGGCCAGGGTTGATTCAACAATTGCTCGAACCTTAGCGTTCTCTTCCGCCTTTTCGGTCTCCAGGGTTCCGGTTTTCAGGTGCCGCGCCATTGCCCACGCTCCA
>JAPKDN010000598.1 GCA_028822575.1 Alphaproteobacteria bacterium
ATCGTATAGTTCTCGGGCGATGGCGTGATCGCCGACCATGGCGTTACGTTTGGTCGGCGCTCGCTGTTTGGTATCGAAGATCTTCTTCAGGGACGCGCCCGATCCGCCGGCACAGGTATAGCCGACATCCATCGGGATTATAGCGATCCCGCCGCCCTTCAAAACATCAAAGGCGCGGCGGGCATCGTCTCGTACGAAATCCGAAACCGACATGTTCTTGGCCCGGCGTCAGGGCCGCATCATGAAGCGGCTCGGTCCGGTCTCGCGCAACGGCGCGGCGGTCTCGGCGAAGTCGCAAAGCAGCCGCCTGGTATCACGCGGATCGATGATTTCCTCGATCCAGAAAGTCTCGGCGGATCGGAACGGCGAGCGTAGCTTGTTCAACCGATCCTCGATTTCCTTAAGCTTGGCGTCCGGATCATCCGCTTCGGCGATTTCGGCGCGATAGGCCGCCTCGATCCCGCCTTCCAAGGGCAGAGAGCCCCAGCGTCCCGACGGCCAGGCATAACGGGTGCAGTAGCGCCCGCCACTTTTATGGGCGGCGCCCGCGACCCCGAACGCGTTTCGGACGATCACCGAACACCAGGGTGTGGTGGTCTGCCACATGGCGCTCATCGCGCGCACGCCTTCCTTGATGGTGCCGTTTTGCTCGGCCTCGAGACCGATTTGAAAGCCCGGGCAATCGACCAGATAGACGACGGGCAGATGAAATGTCTCGGCCATGTCGACGAACTTGATCACCTTCTTGCAGGTCGCCGATGTCCAACAACCGCCATAGGAATACGGATCGCTGGCCATGACCGCGACCGGCCAGCCGTCAAGCCGCGCGAAGCCGGTAATCACCGACTTGCCGTATTGCCGACCCATCTCGAAGAACGAACCCTCGTCGACCACTGATTCTACGATCGGTCGCATCTTGTAGACTTTGCGGATATCGCGGGGGATCGCGTCGATCAGCCCGTCGACACGGCGGTTCGGGTCATCATTCCGAGGGCCGCGCGGCGGCAGGTCGTAAACGGAGTTTGGAAGATAGGAGAGGAATTTTTGGGCGCACTCAAATGCCTCTTCCTCAGTATTGACCGCGTGATCGACGGCGCCCGCCTTGAGCTGGATCTGATAGCCGCCAAGCTCGTTTTTGGTCAGGTCCTGGCCGGTGCGCGCAACGACCGGCGGACCGGCGACGAACAGCGCCGACTTGTCCTTGATCATGACCGAATAGTGCGAGGCCGCCAGATGCGCGGCACCGAGGCCCGCGACGGAACCCAGACCCAGCGCCACCCGGGGCACCGTGCCCATGTTTTCGACCACCAACTCCCAACCTTGAACGCCAGGAACATTGGCCCGCCCGGTGGTTTCGATGGTCTTGACCGAGCCGCCGCCACCGGAGCCCTCGACCATGCGAATCAGCGGAAGGCGCAGGGCATTAGCCATCTCCTCGCACATGTTGTGCTTGCCCTTGATGGTCGCGTCGGCTGAGCCGCCCCGCACGGTAAAGTCATCGCCGCCGATGATCACTGGCCGGCCACCGACCTTGCCCTTGCCGAACACGAAGTTCGACGGTGTCAGCTTCTTCAGGTCATTGTTTTCGTCGTATTCGGCCATGCCGCCGATCTTGCCGCTCTCATGAAAACTGTCCGCGTCGGCCATCATCGCAATACGCTCGCGGATGGTGTAGCGCCCGCCATCCTTCTGACGTTGCACCCGCTCCGGCCCGCCAAGTTCCTCCGCGAAGGCCTCGCGGCGGCGAAGTTCTTCCAGTTCTGCTTCCCAGGACATGCGCACTTTCCGGTTATGGCGACAAAGGTTGGACGAGAGTTTAGTCACCCGCGCGCCGAACACCAGCATCCGCCAGCAATATCGAGCATGCGGTTATCGGCGCCTTAGAAAAGTCTATCAACGGTCGCCCAGGCGAACGCGGCAGAGATCTGGGTTTTCATCCCGCACCTGCTGAATAGCATTGTCCCTGGCGCCGACTTGGCCTTCGGTTGAAACTGTTCTAAAGCATTCGGGCGTTTACAGTGCGTTTTGTTGAGCCGTGAAAGGAAAATACATGGCCGAGATTAAGGTTCTGAGCGAGGTTACCGGCAATGCCTGGAAGATCGTGGTGGCGGTCGGTCAGTCAGTCGAGGAGGGTGACGAGTTGATGATCGCCGAGGCGATGAAGATGGAAATCCCGCAAATCGCGCCGGAAGCCGGGACAGTGAAGCAAATTTGCGTCGAGGAAGGTGCCTCGATCACCGAGGATGAACTGATCTTCATTCTAGAGACCTGATCCGACATCGACGGTACACCTTCATAACCCCGCGCGAGAGTTTAAAGATGCCGAAAGTCTTGATAGCCAATCGCGGCGAGATCGCCTGTCGGATCATTCGAGCGTGCCGACGCCTGGGTTACTCCTCGGCAGCGGTTTATTCTGTGGCTGACGCTGACGCTCAGCATGTCCGCCAAGCCGACGAAGCCTATCTGATCGGCCCGGCGCCGGTTCGCGACAGTTATCTGAAAGTCGAGGCGATCATCGAGGCCGCGCTTTCGTCCGGCGCCTGCTTTGTGCATCCGGGATATGGGCTGCTTTCGGAAAACGCCAGATTTGCCGAGGCGGTTGAAGCGGCCGGACTGATCTGGGTCGGCCCGGCGCCGGCTAGCATTATTGCGATGGGCGACAAGGGCCGCGCCCGCGATTTGGCGGTCGCCGCTGGTGTCCCGGTATTGCTGGGCTCGCCGCGCCTGGATTTGACGGATGAGGTGGGTACTGCCGCGGCCGGCGATCAGGTGGGCTTCCCCTTGTTGGTCAAAGCGAGCGGCGGTGGTGGTGGCATTGGCATGCGGCTTGTCGAGAAAGCCGAGGACCTGGCCAAGACGGTGAAGGCGGTCTCGGCATTGGCGGAGCGAACCTTCGGCGATGGGGGTGTGTTTCTGGAACGCTACGTGGCGCGGGCGCGTCATATCGAGGTCCAGGTCTTTGGTCTTGGCGATGGCCGCGTGTTCCATCTATTCGACCGGGAAT
>JAPKDN010000599.1 GCA_028822575.1 Alphaproteobacteria bacterium
TTGCTCGAGGTTATTCGAGGCCGTGGTGATGATGGACTGGAGACGCTCAATAACCTTGGCAATCTTTACCGGGCATTGGGACGAACCGAAAAAGCCGGCGAGATATTCGCCCTAGCGCTGAAACAAACGCCGCTGAGTGCTCCGCTTCATCGAAATCGGGCGCTTCTGAACCGCGACGCCGGGCAAATCGAGGATGGTGTCGCTGCAGCGCGGCGCGCGGCGATCTGCGAGCCTAGTAGGATGGATGGCCTTCTGATTATAGCGGAGATGCAGGAGCGCAGGGCGAATCTTCGGGAAGCCAAAAAACTGATGAGTAGAGCGGTCATTGGAGCTCCCGAGAACGCGGACGGAGCGGCATTATTTGCACGCATTCACCGGCGTGACGGCGATTGTGGAACCGCTCTTCGGCTCCTGCGAGAATCGCCCGCTGCATCTAGTAACCGGGTTGGCTCTCATAAACTGCTTTTCGAGGCTGCCCAGGCGGAGCAGGCGCTTGGTCAACACGAAAAGGCATTCGGGACGCTTATCAAAGCCAATCTCCAGCAAATTTCGGCGACGCCTCGAGGTCGGGCGGATCCAGCGCGGGCGTTCGATCAGATCTATGCTCTTGGAGAGGTGATAGATCGCTTGGACGACAAGGGGCCTAGCACTATCGACTGCTGTAAACGAGAGGACATGCCTGTATTTTTAGTCGGATTCCCCCGTTCGGGAACGACATTGCTGGACCAAGTCCTAGACAGCCATCCCTCGGTGGTCGTCCTCGAGGAGAAGCCTTTGGTGGCGGGCGTTATAAGGCGCATGAAGAACGCTAACCTTCTTTACCCCCAGGATTTACCCGGACTGAATAACACTTTCCTGGAAGAGTTAAGGTCGGGATATCTGGAGGATCGTGATGGATATATTGATGTACCGAAAAGCAGTGTTTTCATTGATAAACTGCCATTGAATATCGTCCACGTAGCGCTGATTCAGCGGATTTTCCCCAAAGCTAAATTCCTGCTAGCACTTCGTGATCCCTGCGATGTTTGCTTAAGTTGTTTCGCGCAATCATTCGAGTTGAATGATTGGATGGCGGTTTTTACCGACATCGCCGAGACGGCGCGGATGTATGACGAGGTGTTTGACCTGTGGTTCCGAACCTTGGAAAAATTACAGTTGGATCACCATGTTGTCCGCTACGAAGATTTGATTTCGGATTTACGTGGGACGGCATCGGCCGTACTGACTTTTCTGGGATTGGAGTGGGACGATGGGATGGCGGCATTTCATGAGCACGCCAAGCGGCGCGGAAATCTCTCCACGCCTAGTCACGCCCAGGTGACGCAACCAATCTATGGGCATGCGGTTCGTCGTTGGAAGCGGTATGGCGCCGCGATGGATGACATCGCTGAGTTCCTGGGACCACGGCGCGCTGCGCTGGGATATGGAGACTGATATGAACGCATCATTGCCCAATGACCTCGCCGCAGATGGGCCTTGTGATGTCGCGGCAAACCTTGCGGAAATAGAGTCCAGGATCGAAAACGCGGCGTCGGCGGTCGACCGCGCGGCGTCCCGGGTTACTTTGGTGGCGGTCAGCAAGGTTCAGCCGGTTGCGCGGGTTGAAGCGGCATGTGCGTCGGGTCACCGTGTCTTTGGTGAAAACCGGGTCCAAGAGGCGGCAGGAAAATGGCCGGCTCTCCGAGAACGCTACCCTGGCCTGGAATTGCATTTGATAGGCCCGCTTCAGACCAACAAGGCCGCCGAGGCGGTTAAGTTATTCGATGTGATCGAAACATTGGATCGTCCGCGGCTCGCCGTCGCCCTGAAGCGGGAAATGGACCGGCAGCGGCTGCACCGGCCTTGCTACATTCAAGTCAATACAGGTGAAGAGCCTCAGAAAGCCGGGATTTCTCTAGATGATGTGGACGCATTCATCGCCACCTGTCGGAACGACCATGGCTTGGAGATCTCGGGTCTGATGTGTATCCCACCGCTAGGCGAGGAGCCGGCGCTCCATTTCGCGTTGCTGCGTGAAATAGCCCGGCGCAATGATGTCGGATCGCTCAGTATGGGGATGAGCGGCGATTATGAAATCGCGATTGAGCTCGGTGCCACACATGTCCGGGTCGGGACGGCAATTTTTGGCACCCGGACGCCTGGATAACCTTAGGGGTTATTCGCTCTCGACACGGTAAGTGTTTCGTCGGATTCGATCATAGCAAGCACCTGATGCAAGGCGTTGATGCTTAGAGCGACACACCCTTGCGTGGGGGCGTAGTCTTGTCTTGCGACGTGTATGAAAATTGCGCTTCCGCGACCGGCTACTGGTGGGTCATCATTATATCCCAATTCGACGACGGTATCGTAGAGGGCGTCTTCGCGCCAAAGGGCCTCATGACCGTGACCATAGGGCAGGGAGACTAAACGGTTATAATGCGCCGCATCCGAGGGGTCATCAGACCACCCCATCGACTTGTCGATTGCGATCAAGCGTAGGGGTGTCATGGGTGGGTCGACCCGGTCGGGGCGGTAAAAAACCCTATGTAATGGCCATGTTCCTAGAGGCGTGCATTGGTCGCCTTCACGTTTAGCATCGGTCACGCCGCCGGCGCCGATAGCGCATTTATATTCCACGCCTCGAAATATTAAACGCCCATGCGTCGGCTCCGCAGATGCCGTCACGAGAAGTGTCATGGATGCCGACCTTCCAGATAAGTTTGGCCTTTTGGCATGGTTTCGTACTTCCCGAGCGCGCGCAATATCCATTGACGAACTTTTTGGGGGTCCGTTGGAACGCTTGGCCCCCCAGTTGGCTGCCCCACGTTGGCTAGCGAGGTATTGGTATCCACATTGGTGGCGGCGCTGGCCTGAGACTTGGCAATAAGGCGATCTAGGGCGCCCACTGGAGCAGATTGCAATGTCTGTGTGGCGCCAAACGTCTGGACCGGGGGCTGGAGGAGAGCCGCCGACGCCTGCGGCAGCTGGGCGTTTATTATTTCGAGGCATGGAATATAAATG
>JAPKDN010000023.1 GCA_028822575.1 Alphaproteobacteria bacterium
GGTGCAGGAAGATGCGCTGGCAATGCTGGATGAGGCGATGAAGAAACACGACCTTGATAGTCGTGACAAGGCTTTGCGTTGCCTCCTCGACTTTTGCGCCGAGGATGGCGACTGGGACGAAATCTTCGAAACCATTCGCTGCCGACGTTGCTGAGCGGCTCCAAGATAACGTCAGACGGCCTTACCCGCGATCTCGAGGAAGTGACTCACATCGTCGGGCGTGGTCTCGAAACTGGTGACGAGCCGCGCGGACACCGTGCCGCCGGTTTTGTACCAGCTGTAAAACACGCAACCTGCCTCCTGAAGTTTGTCCGCCATCGCCTGGGACATGGTAACGAATAGCATGTTTGTTTCGGCCGGAAACCAGAGGCTAACGCCGTCAACTTCCGCCAGGCCCACGGCGAGCGCGGCGGCCATTGTATTGGCGCTCGAGGCGTTGGCGATCCAGCGCCCCTCCTCCAGATAGGGGACCAATTGCGCCGACAGGAAGCGCATCTTCGAGAAAAGATGCCCTCCACGTTTGCGCCGAAATTCAAAGTCACCAGCCTTGTCTGGATCGAAAAACACAACCGCCTCGGCGGAAAAAGCCCCGTTCTTGGTGGCACCAAGCGACAGAACATCTACCCCGGCCTTCCAGGTCACCTCGGCTGGTGTCATGTCCAGCGCCGCGATGGCATTAGCCAACCGCGCGCCATCCATGTGGAGCGCAAGGCCATGATCGCGGCAGATTGCGGAGATCGCGCGAATTTCATCTGGTACGTATAGAGTGCCGACCTCTGTCGCCTGCGTGATGCTGACGGCGGCGGGTTGAGCGTGATGGACCGGCGGCGCCGGCGAATCGACCCCGACCTTGGCGCGCAGGCTTTCGGCGGAAAACTTTGCGCCCTCGCCCTGCAACAACGCCAGCTTGCCACCACCCATATAAAATTCCGGGGCGGCGCATTCATCCTCCTCTATATGCGCCACCTCGTGACAGAACACCACACCATAGGGCGGCGAAACCGATGCCAGGGACAGCGCGTTAGCGGCGGTACCGGTGGCCACCGGAAAGATCGCCACTTCGCGCTCGAAAACCTGGTTCGCCACCTCGCCAAGACGGCGGGTGCAAGGATCGTCTCCATAAGGCATGGCTGGGGCCGCGGCTGCTTGCGTTAAAGCGTCCATCACCTCTGGCATGGCGCCGGCTGTATTGTCGCTGGCAAAATTGACGACATGGTTTGTCACGGTAGGATCTCCCAAAGCGCTATCTCGCCGATTCGAAGCTGATCTCGCCAAGCTTGCCGCCGGTCGTGCCATCCAATACCAGGACGCGCGCACCACCATCGGGAGCCTCGTAGTGAACGTATAACCGGCCAATATCCGCCGAAACCGATACCACTCGACCGCCAGCCGGCAGAGCCTGTATGATATTACCGAACGGAACTAAATCCGCCGACGCGACGATGCCAACAGTCGTTTTCACGTCTTGTTTATCGGCCTTGTCCGAGATCCTGGATACGATGGTGACCACGATGGTGATCACTCCGGCGATGATCAAAACCCCCATCACCACGACCAGGATTTTCAATACCTTGAGGCCCAGTGAATCACCGGTGTTCAGCTTGGCCTCGGTTTGGTCTAGCTTGCCCGCCATGACCTCTCTCAAAAGTACACTTCTGACGATCAGCGCCGACGACCCGGCTTTTGATCACCTTCTCGAAGGCTCGAACCTCGACCGGCTCGACCGGTGGCTCGCCGAGCGTGTCGCCGTGCTGCCCGACGCGCCCGATCTGTCCCGCAGCCGTCTGAAGGCGCTGATCCTCGACGGCCAAATCTCGACCGGCGGCGCGACGATAACCGACCCCTCGATAGCGGTCAAACCAGACCAGGTGTTCCAAATTCTAGTCCCTCCACCAATCGCTGACACGCCGCTGCCGCAGGATATCCCTCTGAATATCGCCTTCGAGGACGAGCACCTAATCGTCGTGAACAAACCGCCCCAGATCGCGGTTCATCCGGCGCCAGGTTCCCTCGATACAACCCTGGTCAATGCGCTGCTCGCCCATTGCGGCGACAGTCTTTCGGGCATCGGTGGGGTTCGACGTCCGGGAATCGTGCACCGATTGGACAAGAACACGACCGGCCTTATGGTGGTTGCCAAATCCGACGAAGCACATCACGGCCTGGTCCATCAGTTCGCAGCCCGAACAATCGGGCGCAGCTATATCGCGCTGGTCTGGGGCTCAGTCGCACAATTGGAAGGGCGAATCGAGGGGCCGATTGGGCGCAGCCGGCGGAACCGCAAGAAAATGGCGGTCACCACCCATGGCGGCAAATCAGCGGCGACCCGGTACAAAGTCCTCAAACGTTATCGCGAAATCGCCACGTTGGTCGAATGTCGGCTGGAGTCCGGACGCACCCATCAGATCCGAGTCCACATGACCCATATCGGCCACGGCCTGATCGGCGACCCGCTCTATGGCGGTGGCGATCGGCGCAAAGGCTCAAGCGAGATAGAGGTGGCCGCAGCAAAAAAGATGGCCCGGCAGGCATTGCATGCCAACTCATTGGAATTCACTCATCCGGTAACGGACAAGCTGGTGACGTTCAGCAGCGAGATGCCAGGCGATTTCGCGCGGCTGGTTTCGGTGTTCGATTGAGGACGCGATTGATTGGTGATTCTTTACGCCAACCAATAATTTGTCATCCTGGATCGGGCCGGGAACGATACCAGTGAAGCGCCACAAAATTTTGCCCGCGTCCCCGTCGAAGGATGGGGTCCAAGCCTCAAGCGATGGTAGATGACGGATAGCGAAGCATTTGCAGCGGCCCATCGTCGTGATCCGCTATGCGTCGAGATCAACCGCCTCAGGCGTGGCCCCCGTTCTTTGACGGGGATGCGACAAATATTAAAGCCACTGGACAAAGCCAGTGCAGGCTATCCAATAAGTCGCTATCGCAACGTCGCCGGGATGACCCAGGAAATGAAACAATGCAACCACATCTCGCACTCGCGAAAAGCGTTTGACTTAACCCTGGTGATCCCTAGTTTCCGCTGCGGGCCACCGCTCCCCAACGAGCGGTAATGATACGAAGGATGCAGACCATGAAGCCAACGGCATTGCCGGCGGTTCCCCTGTTCTCTTCCGGACCGTGTACCAAGCGACCCGGATGGGGCCCCGCTGTTCTCAACGACGCCGTTTTAGGGCGTTCTCATCGGGCTGAGCCCGCGAAATCCAAACTTGCCGAAGTGATCACGCGGACCAGCGCGCTGCTCGACCTGCCCGAAGGTTGGCGGATCGGCATCGTGCCGGCCTCGGATACCGGTGCCTTCGAGATGGCGATGTGGTCGCTGCTCGGCGCCCGGGGCGTCGACCTGCTCGCCTGGGAAAGCTTTGGCACGGGTTGGGTGAACGACGTGGTAAAGCAGCTTAAATTGACCGATACCAGGGTGCTGGAAGCCGATTACGGCGCCCTGCCAGACCTTGGCCAGGTCGATTTTTCCCGCGACGTGATCTTCACCTGGAACGGGACGACCTCAGGCGTCCGGGTTCCCAATGGCGACTGGATCGCCGATGACCGCGAAGGCCTCACGCTCTGCGACGCAACCAGCGCGGTGCTGGCCCAGGATATCCCTTGGGAGAAAATCGATGTCGCCACTTTCTCATGGCAAAAGGTGCTCGGCGGCGAGGCGGCGCACGGCATGCTAGTGCTCGGCCCACGCGCGATCGAACGGTTGGAAAACCACACCCCGCCCTGGCCGCTGCCGAAGGTCTTTCGGCTGACCGAGGGCGGCAAGCTGATCGACGGGGTGTTCCGGGGCGAGACCCTGAACACCCCGTCGATGCTCTGTGTCGAGGACGTGCTCGACGCCCTGCGCTGGGCCGAGGGGATCGGTGGGTTGCCAGCTCTGCGCGTCCGCTCCGACGCCAATCTCGCCACCGTCACCCGATGGATCGAGACCAGCAATTGGGCCGGTTTCCTCGCCATTGATCCGGCGACACGCTCGAACACCTCGATCTGTGTCTCGATAATCGATCCGTGGTTCGCTGGTTTGTCGGCAAGCGACCGGGCGGCGATGCCAAAGAAAATGGCGGCGCTGCTGGAAGCCGAAGGCGCGGGGTTCGATGTCAACGGCTATCGAGACGCGCCTCCGGGTCTGCGGATCTGGGGCGGGGCGACGGTGGAGGCTGGCGATATCGAGGCGCTTCTGCCCTGGCTCGACTGGGCCTTCGGCGAGGTCAAGGCCAGCGCGTCCAACGCGGCCTAGCCCCCTTCCACACGACTTTCATGCGCGGGACCATTCCCGCCGCCGAGCTTCTCGATACATGGAGGGCATTATGCCCAAGGTTTTGATTTCCGACGATCTGAGCGCGCGCGCCACCGATATCTTCATCGAACGTGGAATCGAGGTCGACCGCAAGGTCGGCATGAAACCAGAAGAACTACTGGCCTGCATCGTCAAGTATGACGGGCTCGCCATCCGCTCCGCCACCAAGGCGACTCGCGAGGTACTGGCCCAGGCGAGCAACCTTAAAGTCATCGGCCGCGCCGGCATTGGCGTCGACAATGTCGATGTCGACGCCGCGACCGAGGCAGGTGTCGTTGTCATGAACACCCCTTTCGGCAACGCCGTGACCACCGCCGAGCACGCGATCGCGATGATCTGCGCGCTAGCCAGGCAAATCCCGATGGCGAACGAGTCGACCCAAGCCGGCAAATGGGAGAAATCCCGCTTCATGGGAACCGAGCTGACCGGCAAACGGCTTGGTCTGATCGGCTGCGGCAATATCGGCTCGATCGTCGCCGACCGGGCGCGCGGGCTGAAGATGCGGGTGATCGCCTATGACCCGTATCTCACGGACGAGCGCGCGGTGGATCTGGGTGTGCGCAAGGTAGACCTGGACACTCTACTGGCGGAGGCGGATTTTATCTCGCTGCACACGCCGCTGACCGACGCGACCCGCGACATCATCGACGCGGGGGCTCTGGCGAAGACCAAGAAGGGCGTGCGGATCGTTAATTGCGCACGCGGCGGTCTGGTCGTCGAGGCGGCGTTGCGCGAGGCCCTTGAGTCCGGCCATGTCGCTGGCGCCGGCATCGATGTGTTTTCCACCGAGCCGGCCCGCGAGAACGTGCTGTTCGGCGCCCCCGGCCTGATCGCCACCCCGCATCTCGGCGCCGCGACCATGGAGGCCCAGGAGAAGGTCGCCCTTCAGGTCGCCGAACAGATGGCGGATTATCTGCTGACCGGCGCGATCACCAACGCCGTCAACATGCCCTCGGTCACCGCCGAGGAAGCCCCGATCCTGCGCCCTTATATGAAGTTGGCCGAACTGTTGGGCGGGTTTGCGGGACAGGTGGCCGACGAACCGGTGAAGGCGATCCGCATCGAGTTCGAGGGCCTGGCCACCGAAATCAACACAGCCCCGGTGGTCTCCGCCGCGCTTGCCGGGTTAATGAAGCCAAGCATGGACGCGGTCAATATGGTCAGCGCGCCAAAGATCGCCCAGAGCCGGGGCATCGCGGTCTCCACGGTGCGCCACGACCGGCCTTGCGACTATCAAACCCTGCTGCGCTTGACCGTCGAGGGCGAAACACGGACCCGCGAGATGGCCGGCACCCTATTCGCAGGCGACAAGCCCCGCCTGATCGACGTCCAGGGCATCAAGGTCGAGGCCGAGTTCGCACCAACCATGCTCTACATCCGCAACTACGACCGCCCCGGTTTCATCGGCGGCCTTGGCACCGTGCTTGGCGACGCCGGCCTCAACATCGCCACTTTCCATCTCGGCAGACGCGGTAACACCGGCGAGGCTCTCGCGCTGGTGGAAGTCGACGGCGATATCGACGATGATCTGTTGGCCAAGGTTCGGACATTGCCGCAAGTGGTGAGGGTGAATGCGCTTAAATTTTAGGATTTGGAACCTCCGGTTCTTCGTGGCGACGATCGCGGCCGTATCGTTATCGTCAATCGCGGTCGCCGAGCCCAAGGTGCGCGAGATCAACGATTTCCCGCCGACCAAGCCCGCAGAGGGTGAGGCGCTCACGGACGGTATCCCTCATGGACGCGCCGCGCATGGCGCTGGTAAGTTCTTTGCGGTCGGGGTCCTAAAGGCCTGGTTCGCGATGCCGACGGATCGCTATCGCCACGGCGTGCTCGGAGACCGGATCGAGGCCGGCGGCGTGATGTTTCAACCTCCCTCGCCCGACACGCCCTCGGCCTTTTTGATCAAGGTACCCGAGGATTCGGTGTTCGAGGATATCCAACCCCGCATCGTGGACTTCGATGGCGACGGGATTCTCGATATCGTCGCCATCCGCTCCTATCTCGACGCCGGTGCCTCTGTTTCGGTGATCGGTTATCACGAGGCCAAGGATGGCGCGATCTCGTCTTTCTGGATGCAATCACCGCCGATCGGCACGCCAAACCGCTGGCTGAACCCGGTTGGCGTGGCTGATTTCGACGGCGACGGCGATAAGGAAATCGTAGCGGTGGTGACACCGCATATCGGCGGCGTGCTGACGGTCTATGAGCGCGACGGCGAAAAACTGGTGCCCAAGCCGGTGATGCAAGACGTCTCGAACCACATGATCGGCTCGCCGGATTTGCGGCTGCACGCGGTGATCGATTGGAACGACGACGGAGTGCCGGACATCGCGGTGCCCGACCAGAGCCGCCGAGTGCTGCGCTTCATCACGTTGAAAGACGGGGTCGCCAAGGAAATCGATCGGGTCGACCTGGGCGCCGAGATGATCCCACCGATGAAACAGCGCCAGTGGAAGTCGGAGCCTTGGGAGATTATCGTTCGCCTGAAAGACGGTCGCGCGGTCGCGGTGGCACGATAAGATACCGACCGGGCGAAAAGCGACCAGCCAGAAGGACACGTGGAATGAATTCCGATCTTTGCCGAAAACTGGGAATTGAGTTTCCTCTTTTCGCCTTCACCCATTGCCGCGACGTGGTTGCCGCCGTCACCAACGCCGGTGGTTTCGGCGTCCTGGGCGCGGTTCTGCATTCGCCGGAAACCCTGGAGACGGAGCTCGCGTGGATCGACGAGCAGGTCAACGGCAAACCCTACGGGATCGATCTTCTGATCCCCAACAACATGGAAGACAAAGAGAGCGCCATCACCGACGCCGAGCTCCGCGCGCGGGTTCCGCCGGGCCATATCGAATACATCAACGAGATGATGCGCCAACACGACATCGATCCGAGCGATCTGTGGGATGGCGATTACGATGAGGGCGATTCGAGCAATATGCGAGAAGCCGGGGCGACGAAGCTGTTGGACGTGGCCTTCAAACACCCGATCAAGCTCTTCGTGAACGCGCTCGGGGTGCCGCCAAAATCGATCATCGAGCGGGCCCGGGCGAACAACGTCATGGTCGGAGCGCTAACCGGTGCCAAGGAGCACGCCATCAAGCATGCCGAGGCCGGGGTCGACATCCTGGTCGTCGCGGGCACCGAAGCCGGCGGCCATTGCGGCGAGGTCTCGACGATGGTGCTGGTGCCGGAAGTCCTGGAGGCGATCCAAGAGTATGACGGCATCCAGGTCCTGGCCGCCGGCGGTATCGCCACCGGCAAGCAAATGGCCGCCTGCATGGCCATGGGCGCCGCCGGTGCCTGGACCGGGTCGGTCTGGCTGACCACGGTGGAGGCGGAAACCACCCCCAGCGTGAAGGAAAAAATGTTGCGGGCGACGTCTCGCGACACGATCCGCTCGCGCAGCCGGACCGGCAAACCGACGCGCCAATTACGCTCGGCCTGGTCCGCCACCTGGACCGCCGAGGGCGCCCCCAGCCCGCTGCCGATGCCCTTGCAAAGCCTGATAAGTCGACCGGCACTGTCGAAGATCGACAAGCTGGCCGCCGGCGGCCATCAAGGCGCCAAGGACCTGTCGACCTACTATGTCGGCCAGGCCGTCGGCCTGATGAATGTCGAGCAGTCCGCGCGCTCGGTGGTCTACGACTTCATGAAAGACTACGGCGATGCCGTTGAGCGATTGTCGGGAACCCTGGAAGACTAGGCCCTGTATTCATAAAAAGGATCCACAATCGAACGGCGATGTGATTCACGCTTCCAAGCGATGGGAGCTTTCAATTGGGCGGACGCTAAGACCTGACGGATTTTGAATGGTCGGTGATCGACTCTCTATTTTCCGACAAGGCCACCAGCAAGCAGCGACACTTGTTTCCCCAAGGCTCTTTGTAAAGAGCGCCATCCCGTCGAACGCATCTTCATCAGGATCAAACATTTTCGCCGTGTCGCCACGTGATTTAGAAAACGCTCCGCCAGCTATCTGGCGATGATAAACTTGGCATCAGCCCAAGTTGGCCTTCGTGGTCCGTTCGAAATGCCCTTTGTGACCAGCCAGTTTGTCAAACGTCGGTAACGTCTTGGGCATAATGTCAAAACATTGGGGCGAAAATTCTTGCCATTATAAAGCTGACTAATCAACCATGACCTCGAAAGAAGTGTCGACTGGCAAGACCAATAAGAGCAGCAGACTGGGAAGCGAAGCCGTTGCCTGCTCTTTTGTCGTCATCTAGTTCAATAATTGGACTGTGCATCCGTGATCGGATAGCGGTAAACGCGATGCTTGGCGCCGCGGATCCAGGGCCAACAAATAGTGACGTCAATGCAGTTGAAGCAACGGCCAAAGCGACCAAGACGTAGGAGTTGCATATGAAGTCTCACAAAAACCGCTCTGTAATCCTCACGGAAGAGCGTATCGCGCGGATGGTTGATGCTGGCGCTTGGGACAATCAGCTCCTGTCCGACCATTTCTCACGCTGTGTCCAGAATTTCCCGGACAAAATCGCGGTAAAATCGTTCTCTTTAAATAGAGACCAAGTCCATGCGTTGACATTCTCCGAAATGGACGGGATTGCAAACCAGATAGCCTGTGCGTTTCAAAGGTTGGGGATTGGGCTTGGTGATGTGGTTTCTTTCCAGCTTGAGAACCGGTGGGAGTTTACGGCAATCGCGCTCGCGTGCGAGCGTATTGGAGCGGTCACAAATCCACTGATGCCGGTGCTTCGTGAGCGTGAACTCAGCTATATGCTCAGTCTGTCAGAGTCGAAGATACTGATTGTGCCAAAATCCTTCCGTGGGTTTGACTTCAAATCGATGGCATTTGAGCTGAAGAGCAAAATCTCCACCCTCGAGCACGTGCTGGTCTTGGACGACACCGGAGAGAACGGTTTCGATTCGGCCGTCGACAACAAAGGCCTCCTGACAAACGCGCAAAAGCCAAGCCCGAATGATCTCCTGCAGATCTTATTCACATCGGGAACGACGGGTGAACCGAAGGGCGTAATGCATACCCCGAACACATTGTTCGCCAATATACGCGAGTGCGCCGATCGCCTCGCGTTCAACGACGATGATGTCATCTTTTGCCCAACACCTCTTGCTCATCAACTTGGGTATTTGTATGGATTTTTGTTGCCGACATTGATCGGAGCGACCGCTGTTCTTATTGACGTATGGGATCCTAAAATAGCGGCGGATATCATTGAAGATGAACGCGCCACTTTTTGCATGGGAGCAACTCCATTCCTTAACGATCTGGCTGGATTGGACGGAATTTCCCAACGAAATCTCTTGGCATTTCGGTTGTTCATTTCCGGCGGCGCTCCGATCCCTTCGGCGCTGGTCTCAAGCGCAAAGAAAAATCTTTCCGCCGAAATTGTGTCGGTATGGGGAATGACGGAAGTATTAGCAGTAACAACGGTTTGTCTTGGCGACCCCGAGGCTAAGGTCGCGGGAACCGACGGCGTACCGACACCTCACACTTCCGTACGCATAGTAGACCACCAGGGCGAGACGCTGCCGGTCGGGCAAGAGGGTTTTCTGGAAACCAGTGGCGCGACCGTTTGTGTCGGATACTTGAAGCGGCCCGAATTGTTTAAGGTTAACGATGAAATTTGGTTCGATACCGGCGATCTGGCACGCATGGACGAGGACGGATACATTCGGATCACCGGACGAGCCAAAGACATAATCATTCGAGGCGGAGAGAATATTCCGGTGGTGGAAATTGAAGGTATTCTCTACCGCCATGAAGCTATCGCTCAAGTTGCGATCGTGGCGATACCTGACGAACGGCTCGGCGAAAAGGCGTGCGCGTACGTTCAGTTGAAACCCGGTAATACCTTGACGTTAGAGGATATTTCCAAATTTCTCGAAACAGAAAAAGTCGCGAAAGTGTACCATCCAGAAAGACTAGAGCTGGTCGAAGCAATGCCCATGACCGCGACCGGCAAAGTTCAAAAGTATGAGCTAAGGAACTTGGCGCGATCGCTTCACTAACCGTTAAATCATTTTTTTCGTCGTCGCGCCTTGGCTCGGATAAAACATCACGCGGGTTCGCCTGCAACATGTCCTTAAAGAACAGGAGTTGAAGCAGTTCTTCGGATGAGATCCTGTCCAGCGCGTGCCCATAAAATTGGTCGATCTCTTTGACAAGTTCTTCCCATATCCCCCAACCATGTTCAGTCGGTGAAGCAAAACCTAACCTGGTCGACTTAGAGTGAGAAAACTCCCGATACTCTCCGCGCCTTCCGCTTCAGGTCAAACCCGGGCTTAACCAGCCTCGGTAAATCCCGTCTGCTTCTGGAGCATCAGCGGACTGCTTTCCCGCGTTACCCGTTTATCAGTCCCTGACCTGATTCAGGGTTTTCGCGCCGCGTCAGACCATCGCCACCGGGCGTACCGGGCACCCCGTCGCGCCCTTGAGCTTGACCGGCAGCATCACCAGACAGAACTCGGTGATGCCGGCGGCGATCACTTCGTCCATCAGCATGTTTTCGATCAGGTGCACGCCGGCCTCGGCGAGACAATGCTGATGCACCGGCATCATGATCTCGGGATGCTTGGTGCCGGGCAACACCTCGACCGCCATGTTGTCGGCGCCGATAGCGACCACGTCTTGCGACGTCAACCAACGCGCCGCCTCGGCGTCGAGACCGGGCTCGCCGGACAGGTATTTGGCATTATCTTTCATGAAATACTTGCCCCAACCGGTATTGATACAGACCACGTCGCCGGCCTGGGGGCCCGTACCGGCGGCATCGAAGGCGCGTTTGACGTCATCGACGCCGACCGGGCGGCCGGATTCCAGATGCGCACCGCCGTCCAGGCCCGAAACGTCCAGGCAGATGCCACGGGTGACGATCGGCGGAATGTGCTCCACGCCGCAATTGAGCAAGCCCCAATCACCGACGCTCTCCTCCAGGGAATGTTCGCCATAGAGATAATCGCCCTTGGAGAAATGCCCGAGCGCGTCGATATGGGTGCCAACATGGGTGGTCATCTCGATCCTTTCGAGATTGGAGCCGACCTCGTTGGTGGCGCCAAGCCCGGCGCGAACCTTGGCATTGTTTTTCGCCGTGACGGAAGAGTGGATCATATAGGGCGTCTGGACCGGCGAGATAAAGGGCGCGCCCATCTCGATCACATGGGACAAGTCGATGATCCGACCCTTCTGGACCTTAGACAGCGCCGCCAGGGTCGTTGCCTGGTTCAATAGATGGCCGGCGGCGCCTATTTGGTCTCCAACGCCCCAGCGCGCATGGTCGTGTAAACAATTGGTCATGGCCCGTTCTCCTTCTTGCATTTAGGCCCCAGGATAGGCGCGGAGCCAGCGCCGCGTCCAAGCCCGTCTGACCTGCCCCATCGATAATCAGATCCGTCATAATAATTGACTGCAATCGCTCTGAAAATTGGACCGGATCATTGATCCGGATTGACATACTCCGACCATCACTCTATGCGGCAAGGATGACGGAAAGTAGATCGCTACAGCTAACGGTCCCAGAAGCCCTGCGCCTTGCCACAGCGGCACAACGCGACGGACATGGCGATAAAGCCAGCGCGATTTACAACCAAATCCTGGCGACTGACCCTGACAACGGTGACGCTCTTCATCTCCTGGGCCTGTTAGAAATCGACCGAGGACAAAGTGAACACGCCGAGCAATTGTTGCGGCGGGCAAGCGAGAATAACCCTGAAGTTCCAGCCTTCAAGGCATCGTTGGCAAAGGCCCTTTATAATCTTGGGCGAGTCGACGAAGGAGTTGCCTTGGCAGCCTTGGCGCTAGCTTCGGCGCCGACCGACCCGGGCATTCGTGAAATCACCAACCGGCTTCTACGGGTCGAACCTTCGATTGACCTGCTTCGACTTCCAAGCCGCCTTAAACCTGCTAGGGTTGTCCCAGTGGCAGCGGCGGAAAAAACGCTTGTGATTGGCGTAGCGACCGGATATCCGGCTGCCACGCTCCGACCTTTCGTGCTGTCTCTTCGGGAACACTATCAAGGTCCAGTCCATTTGATCGTAGACGAATCGGATGAGATCGCGGCGCTGCTTGATGGCTCGAATATCGCCTGGAGCCCCATAACGGCCGGAACGTCGCATCCGGTCATCCATCGTTTTGGTCTTTATCGGGATCTTGTAGCCCGCCTCGACGGCGAAACCCGTGTTTTACTAACCGATGTCTCGGATGTGATTTTTCAAGGCAACCCTTTTGGAATGTCCGTCACGGCACCGCTTGTCGGTGTGCTTGAAGACGCATCGATGAGCATCGGCGCCTGTCCCTGGAACAGTAATTGGATTCGCACCCATTTTGGCGCGCGCATGCTAGATCGACTATCCAACCACCGGATCTCCTGTGTCGGAACGATCCTGGGTGATCAAGGCGGCATTATGGGTTATTTGACCCAGTTTTGTCTGTTGGCGGGAAGTTTGCCAGTAGACGGAATTTATGGCCTGGACACCGCTATCCATAACGTCCTGATCGACCATCAGGCAACCCCAGAAACTGCGGTCCTAGAGAACGGTTGGCCGATCGCGACCGTTCAACACATGGCCGAGTCCGCTATCGGCGTCGCCAACGGGAAGATACTGCTTTCTGATGGACGCGCGCCCCTTATGGTCCATCAGTACAACCGCCGGGCACCAATGATCGCATTGGTGAACCAACGCTATGGGCTGAGGTGATCGAGGCGGTTGCGAGCCCCGCGAAAATCCTTTAATACAAGTCGCACTCCCGCACGGATCGCGAACCGACGGAGCCATCGTGTCGCCGCCAAATAAAGATACTGAGTTGACGCGCCGCGCGTTGCTCCCAGCTGGCCTGCGCGATGTACTGCCGCCGGATGCCGCGCATGAAGCCGCCACGGTTGAAAGCCTGATTAGCTGTTTCGAAACGCATGGCTATGAGCGAATAAAACCACCGCTTGTGGAATTCGAGGACTCGCTCTTCTCCGGTCCCGGAGCCGCGATGACTGAAAGCACGTTTCGGCTGATGGACCCGATCTCCCGCCGCATGATGGGCGTACGAGCAGATGTCACAGTTCAGGTGGCGCGTATCGCAGCGACACGGCTCGGCCATGTCCCTCGCCCGCTTAGGCTTTGCTATTCGGGTGAAGTGTTACGGGTGGCTCCCGGAGACCTCAACTCAGAGCGCGAGCTGGTGCAGGTCGGCGCAGAATTGGTCGGCGCCGATACGGTCGAGGCCGACGCCGAGGTTATACTTCTGGCCTTGGACGCGCTAAGAGGGCTCGGGACGCCGAGCATGTCCATCGACATCACCGCGCCCATGCTCGTCCCGACGCTTTTGACGGCGTTCGGTATCGATGATGCGACAGAAAAAAGCCTGAGGGCCGCCATTGATCGAAAAGATGCGGCGGCAGTTGAACGTCACGCCGAGACGGTGGCAGGAATTTTGACGGAATTGATGGCCGCAGCAGGAGAACGGTCCGACGGCCTGCGTCGCCTAAAGGACGTGGTTTTGCCAGAGTCAGTGCAACCCATCGTCGCGCGTCTTGAAGCTGTCGCCTCGCTTGTGGCGTCGGCGGAGCCGGCCTTAGAAGTGACCATAGATCCGGTGGAAAATCGGGGTTTTGAATATTACACTGGCCTCGGTTTCAGCCTATTCTCGCGCGGTATTCGGGGGGAACTTGGACGTGGAGGTCGGTACCAGGTGAACGGCTTAGATAGCGAAGGATCGTGCGGCCTCACCCTGTATATGGAAACCGTCATCCGTGCGATCATGCCCCCCACGGCGCCACAACGCCTTTTCCTTCCCATTGGAACACCAAGAAGCATCGCGGCGGGTTTTCGCGCCTGGGACTGGATCACTGTCGCCGGAATGGACGCGCTGACCGAGGCATCAATCGACGCGGCTAGACTGGGTTGTACACATATCCTTCAAGATGGGGCGCCGGTGGCGCTCGATGCCGAACAACACCTCGCCAATCCTAAGTAGGGCCTAAGAACATGCGCAATGTGGCTGTAGTCGGCGCCCAATGGGGCGACGAGGGCAAGGGCAAGATCGTCGATTGGCTATCAGAGCGCGCCGACGTCGTGGTTCGCTTTCAGGGCGGACACAATGCCGGCCATACGCTCGTCGTGGGTAACACAACCTATAAGCTGAGCCTGCTCCCTTCCGGCGTGGTGCGTCCCGAAAAACTCTCGGTCATTGGCGCTGGTGTCGTGGTGGACCCTTGGGCGCTGTTGAAGGAAATCGAAACCGTTCAGGCGCTAGGCGTTTCGGTCTCTCCGGACACGCTCCTTCTGGCGGATAACGCCACGCTGATCCTTGCGGTCCACAGACAAATCGACAAGGCCCGCGAGGCCCTGCGAGGCGACCGCAAGATTGGAACAACGGGTCGCGGCATCGGCCCCGCCTATGAGGATAAGGTTGCGCGGAGGGCGATAAGGGTGTCGGATCTCAGCGATCCGGGTGAGTTGCGGCAGAAGCTCGTTGACCTATTCGCGCATCACAACATTTACCTCAGGGCAGCCGGTGAACCTGAGGTGTCGGTCGACGCGGCCTTTGCCGAACTCTCAGGAATTGCCCCACGAATATTGTCCTTCGCAGCCCCGGTCTGGCGGCATCTGGAGGATTTGCGGCGGCACGACCGACGCATCCTGTTCGAAGGCGCCCAAGGTGTCATGCTGGACGTCGACCATGGGACCTATCCCTATGTGACCTCTTCCAATACGGTAGCCGGTCAAGCGGCGACCGGCTCCGGAACCGGGCCGACGACGATTGGTTATGTGCTTGGTATCACCAAGGCATACACGACACGTGTTGGTAGCGGACCGTTTCCAAGCGAGCTGACCGATGAGATCGGTCAACGGCTCGGTGAACGCGGGCATGAATTCGGAACCGTGACC
>JAPKDN010000600.1 GCA_028822575.1 Alphaproteobacteria bacterium
CCATCGCAACCACGCCAAACCGCGCCAAATTCCAGATGAGGGAAAAACCTAATTAAAAATCCGGGCTAGAATTACTAGTCAATAACTCCAAACGCTTCCCCGGCTTGCCTGGCGGATGGACCGTCTTCTCCTTCGGCCATCACAAGCAGCCTTATGCCAAACAGTCCAAGATCTTCCCAGCGAAATCCTGTAACGCTTGCCACGAGGCTAGCACAGAGACCAACTACGTTTATCTTCAATTCTACCCAATGCTAAGATAGGTGAAAAAATAGACTTTAAAATTGGAAACGAAGCGATTACTTCGGCTCGCCTCCAGAGTATCCGCTTCTTAACCATGGGAGCCGCGATCGGGCCAGCCCTACAGGGCGGCCCCATCGATCGATCGCGGCACTCCCAACTCCGGTGCCCTCTGGCTTTCATGGGACGTTCAAGCGTCATCCGCAGCATAGCCCTTGGATTTTTCATCCTTGTAGAAGCCAGCGGTATTTTGAAATACGTTCGGCTTGCGATAGACAGCCAGCAGGATAGCACCCTCGTCGGAATGGGTCTCATGGAACGAACCGGGCGTCCGCCAGACATATTCCCCGGCCTTACAGATCCCATCATGGTCATAGAACGAGCCTTCAAGCACGAAGGACTGCTCGATCTCGGGGTGCTTATGCATGGGCAACGTGGCACCTGGCTCCCATTTCAGCAAACAGGTCATCTCGCCCTTTGATTGGTCCTCGAACAGGACCTTAATTTGGATGCCCTTGAACTGGCTCGGGCGCCACTCCATTGCCGATGGATCGACGTAGGTGGATCCACCCAACGTGGGTTCTATCTTGGGTTTACGGGTCGCCATCGGAAGCCTCCAACATCACGGGTTGACCAATGGGCAACATATTAGGCAGCCCCGTAATGCCTGTAAAGCGATTACCCGTGGTCAAATCGGATCCGCTGGAGAATAAATAACTACCAGGGCCTTTGCCTCTCTCGTCATGGACTCCCCACGATGCGGCAGCGAGGCGTCCAAATATACGCTGTCACCAGGCTCGAGAATGATCTCTTCTGACCCGATGAAAAATCGCACCCGGCCACTGATAATAAAGACAAACTCCTCACCTTCATGCTCGAAATGAACCTCTTTCGCTAAACGCTCCGGGTAGGTGAAGAGAAAAGGCTCCATATGCTTGTCCGGCAATCCGTGTGCCAAGCTTTTGAAATCATAGCCGAAGGAAGTACCTCCACGGATAACGGTATGGCGTTCATTCGAGCGCACCACGCAGTAACAACCCGGTTTGTTTAATCCGTCACCATAGCCGCTCGCCACCAATGCATTGGATGACGGCGGATCGACGAACAGCGTCGCCACGTTCGCATCCAGCGCCTGACAGATGAGAATCAGAGACGCGACCGGCGGTATCTTGTGGGAATTTTCAATCTTCGAAAGATAGCTTTTAGTAAACCCAGTTTGCGCTGCGAGAGCCTCCAAGGTCATACAGCGGGATTTGCGAAGCCCCCGCAGTTTGGGGCCGATTTGATCGCTAACTGGTTGCATTTTGCGCCTTCACCGTGCGCCGCGCCCGCCGATTCGCTCTCCATGCTTCATCATACTCCATGATTCTCGCAGTTTCCTCCGCCATATCCTGGCCCAATGACCGAGCAAGGAGGTGCAACGTGGTATCGATCGCCAAGGTTACGCCACCGCCCGTAACAATTGCACCTGTATCAACGACCAGGGCACCGACAACGTATATATCAGGATGGGTACTCGCCAATAATTCCATTGGAGAGGTTTCGCCTCCTGAAACATTCGATTTAGTCGTGGCTGTAAGCCCGTTCAATAACCCTGTCTCGGCGAGAATCATCGCCCCAGTGCAGACAGAGGTCACGACCGTGTTGGCGGCCTGCTCACAAATGAACGCGGCGACCTCAGGGCGGTGGGCTTGTTCTGGCCAGCCAGGACCACCGGAGATAATCAGGTAATCCGATGCCGGGCAGGCGTCGAACCCATGTTCAGCGATAACCGTCATGCCGCTGGCCAAGACAACCGGACCGGCTTTGTCGGCGACTATGGTAACCTGAATTTCCGGGCAAATCCGCCGAGCCATGGAGAGGGTTCCGTAGGTGGCCCCCAGATCAACCGGCTCGACGCCGTCATACACATAAATCACGAATCGTGGCGCTTTGCTCATGGACGGCTCCTTGGTTCGCAGAGTCCGATTTTTCTCAGTAACATTTTCCAGATTGGCGGTATGATAATTGCCTATTGGGAAACAATTGGCAATTATGTTTCCCAGATTTAATTATGTTGATTGCCGTCTTTCAGCTTTCAGACAAATATCGATCCGAGAGCCAACCGACATCGCTTACAGCGTGAGGCATGGTTCGGCCTTGGTGCGTTCGCGCCAGCGCGACGGGCCCCGCGCATGTCGATTATCAATTAGAACGACCACCGATGCGTCCCTTCGGACGTGAGAAGGATGACCCACGGCCCAGACCAAAATCCAGTTCACCTTTTTTTCACATTTTACTCGCCGCCACTTTCCACCATGTCCGGTGGCTTTCTTCAAGCCGAGGGACTTGAGCCGATTTATCCTGTCTCTCCCCCGAGTGTCTCGGCAATCAAGGCTTTGGAGGACCGCTCGGCCCATGTGATCCAGTCAGCTTTGAGTCAGAAATCTGGCCCGGCGCCGAAAGGCGTGGCGCCAAGCGTGATGCATTTCGCCCAGGCCAATGAGATGGATGGTTTCTTCATCACCGCATGCGAGCCCGGCCCGGATATCAACTGGGCTAAATTAGAAGGAGTCGACGTCGTGTTATCCGGCGGTGGCGAGCCGCTCGCCATGTTCAAATATGCCCGCCACAAGATCGGGTCGACTACGCCAAGATCAATGCCATCAACCCGGGCGGCCTGGCCGATATCGACACGGCCTCTCGCGCCGGGCAGGGCCTGTATGTTCAAAAGCAAGGGCCTGTTTTCGCAGCAGTTAAAATATGATGGTG
>JAPKDN010000601.1 GCA_028822575.1 Alphaproteobacteria bacterium
CATGAATTTCGAGGTGACCAGAACACTTGCACCCGAATCCGTGAGGATATAATCAACCTCGTCGGGCGACAGATGGCTGGCTATGGCGACGAAACGCGCGCCCGACCTTAACGCTCCCCAGGCGAGCGGCATATACAGCAAATGATTTTCAAGAAAAACGGCGACCCGGTCGCCGCGCGCCACCCCCACCCGGCGCAGCAGATGCGAGAACTGACATGAAACCACTTCAAATTCGGCGAAAGAAAGCCAAGCCCCGGAACTTCCAAGAATCACCGACGGGCGATCCGGTGTTTTTTTGGCGAAAACGCCCGGATGACAGATATCGAGGTTTTCCTCGGTGATTACCATGGTGCTGATGGCCTCGTGGTAGAGGGAGAGTTGATCGCGGCTCCGCATACCGCGACTATCATTGCTCTCAGGCGAACGACAAGTGCCGTCACCGCAACATTAGAGAAAGAACAGATATGGGTCCGTTGCAAGGTGTAAAGATCGTTGAAATGGTTGGCATCGGCCCCGCGCCGCATTGCTGCATGCTGCTCTCGGACATGGGAGCGGAGATCATCCGTATCGATCGCCCCGGTGGCAATCGCGTTGGTGGGACAAACCGCGCGGCGGTCTTGAACCGAGGACGCAAGTCGATCGCCGTCGATATCAAAACACCAGAGGGCGTCGAGACGGCGCTTCGCCTGATTGATCAGGCCGACGGTCTCGTGGAAGGCTTCCGGCCCGGGGTAATGGAACGGATAGGTCTCGGCCCGGAACTTTGCATTGAGCGCAACCCCAAGTTGGTATTCGGCCGGATGACCGGGTGGGGCCAAGACGGCCCGCTCGCCAATGTCGCGGGTCATGACATAAACTATATTGCCCTGGCCGGTGTGCTAGGCGCGATCGGCGAGAAAGACGGCGGCCCGATACCGCCTCTCAATTTAGTCGGGGATTTCGGCGGCGGCGGTATGATGCTGGCCTTTGGCATGGTCTGTGGCCTTCTGGAAACCAAGAACTCTGGCAAGGGTCAGGTCATCGACGCCTCGATGCTGGAAGGCTCGGCGCTGCTCATGGCCGGCATTTTCATGGCCAAGAACTCCGGCACCTGGACGCATCCCCGCGGCGAGAACTGGTTGGATGGTGGCGCGGCCTTCTATGGCACCTACCAATGCGCCGACGGCGAATGGGTGGGAATCGGCTCTCTGGAACCTCAGTTCTACGGTCTGTTGCGCGAGACACTAGAGCTTACCGATCCGATCTTCGACCGGCAATGGGATCATGACGCCTGGCCCGAGCAAAAGCGTATCCTTTCAGAGGTGTTCGCCACCAAGACCAGGGACCAATGGGATCAAATCCTCGGCAAGATCGATGTCTGTTTCGCCCCCATCCTGAACTTGGACGAGGTCATGGATCATCCACACAACAAAGCGCGAGGAGTCTACGTGGCTCCGGAAGGCAACGTTCAGCCCGCTCCAGCACCCAGATTTAGCAGGACCCCCCCAGCCATTCAGGGTGCTCCGGCCAAACCCGGCGAGCACAACGACGAAGTCCTGGCCGCCTGGGGTTTCTCCAATCAGGAGATCAAAACCCTCCGAAAAAAATTTGTTATCGCGGATCCGTGATGGCTTATAGATTAAAAATTGAACCATTTTTTTATTATTAGAACCAATCGGCAGATTCAAGTTACGCTTTGGGTCGTTCAATTATGCAAAGTGGATCATTTTTCAACGCGTTGGGCCCAATGGCACGAAAGGGATGCAAAAATCCAGAATTTTGGTTTTCGATCAAGAAAGTGCTTTTGAGCTATCAAGGGATCGCTACCGACATCACTGCGCAAACCGAGGCGCAACGCTAAGCGAGATTGCTCTCCGACGCGATCGGGGAATTTAAAGAGTGCTTCGTGTTTTGGGAAGAGAACAAGAAGCTACTGGCGTGTAACAGGAAATTCCAGGAGATCAATGTTGGCGTTCCTGACTTTACATTGCCCAGTAAATCATTTTGAAATCATGTGACCCATGTGGCCGTTGCCAGTCTCGCCAACCCCGTGGGTATGGCCATCGAAGAATGTGTGGGCACTTTCGTCAATCGACACGTGGCCTTGAGGGTCGCTGGCATGAACGCAATCGTCACAAAACCGTTCACCGACGATGAACGTATCACTGCAATTTGGGCGCTTGTTCCAGCGGTAGGGCCCGACAATGAAGAATAATAGTGCTAATGACCCAGATAATGAGGATGCAATCCCGGCGTCTGACGACTGGCACGAGGATGACATGGCCCAAGGCCACGCCTTTTCAAAGGCTCGCGACCCCGAGATGCTGCCAAATCTATTTACACTCGGTCGAACCATGACGGCGGAACGCCTCGAGGAGCTATTATCTAAGGTGGACGACGGGAATAGCGAGCAGATCTGTTTCGCGGCCCATACGAGCAAGAGTGCCTGCGGAACCGTGTTCGTGGAACTGGCGCCAGAGATCGAGCAGAACAACGCGAATATCTAGGCCGTCAGAAATTTAAAGTCATCGCTTGAGGCTTGCGAGCGCGAAACCATGGAATGGTGGGCTACTCTCGAGGTCGACCTGAAGATTAAGTGCTAAAGCTGGGTTGCTCAATTCTGATCGCTTTAGGTCCCGCCACGTGATGAATATTGAATTTCCCAGCTCTACTATTTCGCAACCCTGCGGCGTTGGCTAACGTCGACACTGATCCGCCATACTCACCGCTCTTCCAGGAAAATCGTCCATGGTAAATTCCCTCGATCCGCTGATGCGGCCAAAATCCGTCGCTGTGATCGGTGCGTCTGATGAACCTTCCCGTATCGGAGGTCGGCCGGTCTTTTCGATGCTTGAGGGAAAATATCAGGGACGGCTCTATCCGGTGAACCCTTCGCGTGAGACCGTGCAAGGATTGAAGGCCTATCCAAGCATCAAGGACGTGCCGGAGACCGTCGACAGCGTCGTCATCTCGGTACCTGCCTCCGTCGCGCTAAAGGTGATCCAGGA
>JAPKDN010000602.1 GCA_028822575.1 Alphaproteobacteria bacterium
TGGATCCTCGCCGAATTCATCCAACGCTTCGAAATACTCTTCCTCGGAAATCAGCTGGCGCGGCTTGAAAGACGTGAAACCCTCTTCCAAGATCACGAAGCTTTCAAAATAGAGGATCCGCTCAAGCTCTTTCAGTGTCATGTCGACCAACAGACCAATCCGGCTCGGCAATGACTTCAGGAACCAGATATGGGCGACCGGCGAAGCAAGCTCGATATGCCCCATTCTTTCGCGGCGAACCTTTGACAAAGTCACCTCGACGCCACATTTCTCGCAGACAATACCACGATATTTCATCCGCTTGTACTTACCGCACAAGCATTCGTAATCCTTGATAGGGCCGAAAATGCGGGCACAGAAAAGGCCGTCACGCTCAGGCTTGAACGTCCGGTAGTTGATGGTTTCAGGTTTCTTGATCTCTCCAAAGGACCACGACCGGATACGCTCCGGCGCTGCGATGGAAATCCGGATCTGATCAAAACTCTCGGTACCAGTCGGTTGACCGAAGATATTCATCAACTCATTCATAAAGCGTCTCCTTGCGCCCGATGGACGCGTTGGTCCGGCCACCCGCGTGGCCACGACCAGCAGGGTTACCCCTACTGGAAGACAGTCCGGTCATCGCCCCAACTTTCGTCGGGTCAATCACCGGACAGGCGTTAAAACTGCTTTTGGTCAAGGTCGACGTTAAGACCAAGTGACCGAAGCTCTTTCACGAGGACATTGAACGATTCAGGAATACCCGCCTCAAAATTGTCATCGCCGCGAACAATCGCTTCGTAAACCTTCGTACGGCCCGATACGTCATCCGACTTCACCGTCAGCATCTCCTGCAACGTGTACGCAGCCCCATAGGCCTCAAGCGCCCAAACCTCCATCTCCCCGAACCGCTGGCCGCCAAACTGCGCCTTGCCACCCAGAGGTTGCTGCGTGACCAAACTATACGGGCCAATTGAGCGAGCATGGATTTTATCGTCGACCAGATGGTGCAGCTTCAACATGTAAATATAGCCCACCGTAACCTTCCGGTCGAATGCCTCGCCAGTTCGGCCATCGACAAGCGTGACTTGCCCAGTCGAATCCAGGCCGGCATGTTCCAGCATTCGAACGATGTCTTCCTCGCGCGCGCCATCGAAAACTGGGGTTCCCATCGGCACGCCACTTGTCAGGTTACCTGCGAGTTCAACGACTTCCTTATCATTCAGCGGAGCGACTTGCGCGTTGAATTGTTCGTCGCCATAGATGCCCTGTAGCGTCCCACGAAGATCTGCGACCTCCTTGCTGCGGCCAATTTGCTCAAGCATTTGAGCAATTTGGCGGCCGAGACCGTGTGACGCCCATCCAAGATGGGTCTCCAGGATCTGTCCCACATTCATACGCGACGGTACGCCCAAGGGATTGAGCACTATATCGGCCGGGGTCCCGTCCTCAAGATACGGCATGTCCTCGATTGGGGCGATTTTTGAGATCACACCCTTGTTGCCATGACGCCCAGCCATTTTATCGCCCGGCTGAAGTTTACGTTTCACGGCGACGAAGACCTTGACCATCTTCATCACGCCCGGCGGCAACTCATCACCGCGCTGCAGTTTCTCGACCTTGTTGTCGAATCGTGCCTGCAACTGCTCGATGGAGCGTTCGAATTCCTGTCGGAAACCCTCGAGGTATTCCATCTGCTGATCGTTCTCGACGCCGAACTGACGCCACTGACCGCGGGTGAATTTTCCGAGCGCTTCCTCCTCGATCACCTTTCCCGCCTCGAACCCCTTGGGACCGGCGATCGCGACCTGGCCGACCAGGAATTCTTTCAGTCGATCATAGAATCCACTCTCCAGAATCGCACGCTCGTCGTCGCGGTCCTTGGCGAGCCTTTCGATATCCGACCGCTCGATCGCTTGGGCGCGCTCATCCTTATCGACACCGCGACGCGAGAACACGCGTACCTCGACGACCGTCCCCGTGCCCCCCGGCGGCACCTTAAGCGATGTGTCACGCACATCCGATGCTTTCTCGCCGAAAATCGCGCGAAGCAGCTTCTCTTCCGGCGTCATCGGTGACTCACCCTTGGGCGTAACTTTACCGACCAGGATGTCTCCCGGGTTAACTTCGGCGCCAATATAGACGATACCCGCCTCGTCAAGGTTTTTCAGAGCCTCTTCGCCGACATTCGGAATATCACGGGTGATTTCCTCCTGCCCTAACTTGGTATCACGGGCCATGATTTCAAATTCCTCGATATGGATCGAGGTGAACACATCATCACGGACAATGCGCTCGGAAATCAAAATCGAGTCTTCGAAGTTGTAGCCATTCCATGGCATGAACGCGACCAGCACGTTCCGGCCCAATGCCAACTCTCCAAGCTCCGTCGACGGGCCATCGGCGATGATATCGCCAGCTTGCACCAAGTCACCGACCGCGACCAACGGCCGCTGATTGATGCAGGTATTCTGGTTCGAACGCTGGAATTTTAACAGGCTATAGATATCCACGTTTGATTGGGCCGTCACATTCTGCTCAGAGGACCGAACCACGATACGCTGCGCATCTACCTGGTCAACGACGCCGGAGCGCCGCGATATAATCGAAACACCCGAATCCCGGGCCACCGTGGCTTCCATGCCGGTACCAACATAGGGGGCTTCGGCTCGAACCAGCGGGACCGCCTGGCGTTGCATGTTCGATCCCATTAGCGCGCGGTTTGCATCATCGTTCTCAAGAAACGGGATAAGCGCTGCGGCCACCGAGACGAGCTGTTTAGGCGACACGTCAATCAGATCAATGTCAGCCGGACGGGCGAGACCGATATCTCCCTGGCGCCGCACCGGCACCAGGTCCTCGACAAAACGATTGTCCACGTCGAGCTCAGCATTGGCCTGGGCAACCGTGTAGCGGCCCTCTTCCATCGCCGAGATATAAATGACCTCGTCCGTGACCGTACCGTCCTTGATGAGACGATCTGGGGCCTCAATGAAGCCATATTGGTT
>JAPKDN010000603.1 GCA_028822575.1 Alphaproteobacteria bacterium
AGCCTAGCTGAGGCGTCTAGTCATTCACACTGGACCTCCACCACCCCCCAAGGCCAGAGTGTCGGCGATGGCGGCGACGATATAGTGCGCGCGCCCCGTTAGGGTTGAAGGCCCACAATTCTTTGTATTGGCACTCGCGGACGAGGCGGTGGACCCCTGGATCGACAAGGTTAACGAGGCTTCAGCCAATTTGCTGATGAGCAAGATCCCGTCCTGGCAAACCGGCGTGAACCGCAATGTCGAAGGCCGACAAGTCCCACGCGTGCTCGGCTATAACGGCGGCGCGGTGCGATATCGCCGAATGATCGCCAAACAGGCGGCGGAGGGTTATCCGGAGTTTCTCTTCCGCTAGGCCATGGGGACAACGTGGGGGCGCCACCGCCTACGTCGCTTCCGCGTTCCCCAGACACCGTCGCGCGGTCCCGATCACGACGCTCAAGGCGTCGGTCGTGCCGTCGGCGTCGCCTTTTTCGAAATCCCCCTCGATCTGGCCCATCTGGTTGGTGACATGGGCGAAGCAGACAACGGCTTTGTCCCGGGCCCGCGCGAAGGCATAGAGCGCGGCGGCTTCCATCTCGACGGCGAGCAATCCCTCTCGACGCATGGCGTCGATCGCCTCCTGGGTTTCGCGAAATGGCGCGTCGGTCGTCCAGGTCGCTCCCCGGGTGACCGAGACCGCGAGATCCTCGAAAGCGCCGTCCAAGCTCCCGATCAGCGCTTCGGGCGCCTCGCTGTACCGTGCCGGTGCTAGATAGTGGTAGCTCGTGCCCTCGTCGCGCAGCGCCCGGTCGATCAGAATGAAATAGGGCGGTGCTTGCACCGGTGTGATCTGTCCGGACGAGGTCACGCTGATCAGTAACCCGCACCCCGAGGCGAACAATTCCTCGGCCACCAGGACGGCGAAGGACGCGCCGACGACACAGCCGACCACGCCGATGGTCAGGCCCGCTTCCTCGAAGACGTAAAGATCGGTGTGATAGCAGGCCCAGCCGGTGTGGCGTTGGGCCCGACCCTCGGTCATCAGCCGCTGGACGATGTCGCCATCCGGGTCCAGCAAACAAACATTGGGTACCGGCTCACCCGTGGTGGATTTCTGACGCCGCGCCTCGCGCAGCAGATTTTCGGGTGTGAAGGCCGACGGCAGGTCATGGTGCTTGTTCGAGAGAATTGGCGCTATGTCGTCATCGGGCATCGGCATCACTCCGCTCCACCGGCTCGCGGCACATCGATTTCTACCGTTCGCCCGGCCCCGAGGCGGCGTAATCGTTGATCCTGCGATCGACGATAAACCGCAGGATCGGATCGGGTGGAATCAGGCCAGCCTTGGGTAGCGAGAGCATAACCTGGAGCAGCTCGCTATCGACGCCGCAGATCAATTCGGCCAGCAGTTTGCCGCCAATCGCTCCCTTGGTCATCGGCCCGGTATCCGCGGCCGCGAGCGCCCAGAGGCCGTCACCGACCGCTCCGAACGCTGATCCCTCGTTCCGCGTGAAGCCAAGCACTCCGCCCCAGGTTCCAACAAACTCAACCCCCGCGAGATCGGGCCAGCGCCGGATGATGCTTTGCCGGTGGTTGTTCTCGACCTCGGCCATGAGCTCGGGTGGGAACCGTTTCTCGCGCGCGTAATGGAGGGAATTTCGCATGAAGATACGCCGGTCCTGGGTCAGGCGTACCGTGCTGCCATTGGCGTTGGCCGGCAATAGGCCGAACTCTCCTCCGGAGCCGACTTGCGCCATCTCCTGGTCGGTCAGCTGTCGTGTCAAACTGGCAAAAGTGGCAAGCGGGACGATCCGGTGCTTGAAGACGCCCATCTCCTCGGCGAAAAGATTCGTGCATAGGATCACTTGCTTGGCCTCGATGATCCCCTCGGGGCAGACAAGGCGAAAACCGCCCTTGGTGGACAGCTCCGTCACCGGGCTTTCCTCATAGAGTGTCACATTGTGCGGTAGGGTCGCGGCGAGGCCGCGCATCATCGCCGCCGGTTGAACCAGGGCGGAGCCACCGGCACGGACGCCGCGGCCATAAAACCGGGTGCCGGTTATTTCCTCCAGACCATCGCGATCGAGCGCGGTCCAAGGAAATTTGGCCCGGTCCAATCCATCTGACACGCCTTTGAGATCCGCATCCGCCGACGCTTCCGCGGCGACGTAAATGCGGCCCCAATCGCTCCAGTTGCATTGAATTTGGTGCGATTGGACGAGCTCGCGCAGATAAGCCGTGCCGGCGGTTCGCAGGCGTCTGTTTTTTTGCGCCGCCTCCAGATGTTTCTCGCCGCCATGGCTGTGATAGTCGAGCATGAAGCCGGCGTTGCGCCCCGAGGTGCCATAGCCAACCCGTGACGCCTCGACCAGCGCCACCGACTCGTCCGGCCGAAGCTCGCCAAGTCGGCGCGCCACCGCGCAGCCACAGGTCCCGGCGCCGATGACCGCGAAATCGACCTTGATCCGTCCCTCGACCACGCGAGCTGGAGGCGGCGGCGGCAAGGTCTCGTGCCACCCGTTGCGCGGTCCGTCGTCTGGGAGTTTCTTGGCTTTCAGGGTACGCGAGAACATGAGCGGCGCCTCGATCGGTTTCGCGCCGATGCTATCATGGGGTTCTTGCGACGACCAAGCGACCGCGGGTCGCGTAAACCTATTCGAACAACGCGAACATTTCCTGGAACGCCGTGAGCTGATTTCCAGCCGCCGAGGACGGAACCAGGATAGGGGTCCTGATGCCCGCGTCGTACCAGGCCTCAAGCCCTTCGAGCACTTTTTCCGGCGGGCCAAAGGTTGGCGGCTTCAAGTCCGGTGACAAGGTTGAGGTGACGGGTAAAGCCCAACATGAAGGCGCGCTCTGGTATCGGGTTGCCGTCGCTGGTGGTGGCGCTGGTTTCGTGTTCGGCAAATATCTAGCTGACAAGCCGTTGGAGGTGGTGAAGCCAGCGGTGGGCGTTTATCCCAAGGCATCCACTTCGGCCCCTGGCACGGTCTTCCAGGACTGGTC
>JAPKDN010000604.1 GCA_028822575.1 Alphaproteobacteria bacterium
GACACATGCCTCAGCCGGTTATCATTACCACCGTAACGCCCGGCTGGAGGGTTCTGAGCCACTATTGCGATGCTTGTTGGATGACGGATATTGGGTGATCCGTCTTGGCAACAAGGCGAGCCCGAACATACCCTTTTCTTATACACGCCTCGTGGATCTGCTGAAACTCCTGGACTACCAGGGTTTTTTGGATGTCGTGGTCGCGGGCCGTTCGGATTTTGCCGTGATGTGCGAATTCGGTCCCGAGGCGACCTTTCGAATACTTGGAAAGCTGGTCCGGCGGGCCAACTGCGCGGCAACACACCATGTTTGGCTCGGCTGGGACGACCTTTTTCTCCTGAAGAACTACCGCGACCTCGAAGGAAGTCGGCGTCTAGGGTGCTGCGAGATCCTGGATAGAGGGTTGTCATGTGTTGTCGCCGCGCGGGATCTCGAAAAATACCAGGTGGAGATCCTGGAGAACACCCCGGACGAGCTTTTGGCGGCGGGTATCGAAATGGTTGGACGTCTGACGGGACCGCTCAGGATCGCTTGCGAGCGATAGGGGTGGATTTTCAGAACCAACTCAAATCTTGCCGCCCAAGGAACGACTACCCAGAGCGAGGTTGATGACGTGCTATGGCTATGCGCTTTCATGGGTTAGCCGCGCGCAATCCTATTTCGATGCGCACCCTCGATTCCTCGATTGAGGCCTATGCCAGCAGATCCGTCAGCCGGGTGATCACGCGATCTGGCGTGATCGCGGTGCCAGGAGGTAGGTCACCATTGCCGCGCGGGTCGCGCCAAATCGAATGGATGCCCAGCTTTTGCGGCGCGGCAACCTCCCATTCCAGATTGTCGCCGACGATCCAGCTTTCGCCAGGCTCTGCATCTAGGGCGGCTAATGCCATGTGGTAGGCCTCGGGCTCGGGCTTGCCGACGCCGGCCTCACCTTCTATCTGTACGTGTAGGAAGTGTCCCTCCAACGCGAACCGATTGATCTTGGCGCGTTGAGGTTCCGAGGCGCCATTGGTGATCAATGCCAACGCGACACCCTCGGCCCTGAGAGATTGCAGGGTTTCAATTGTGTCCGGGTAGATCGTGGTTCGGTCGAACATCAACGAGCCACAACGTTCGGCGATATCCCAGCGCAATGGTTCCGGGAAACGGTCCGGCTGTTCCAGACCGCCATTTAGTATCTCAAATCGCGCCACAGACAGATCAAGCCGACCTGTTCTGTGGCGTTCCGGGTTCGACCAAAAGTGTTTGGCCGAGCCGTCGATCCTGGTGATCAGATCCTCCAGGTCATCAGGCAGTGTTGCCACGTCGCCGTGATGTTCGCGCCAAACCTCGGTAAAGGCATCGCGCCAGAATGTCATTCGGTGATGGTGGGGAGAAATCAACGTATCGTCGAGGTCGAAAAGAATGGCCTTGGGCCGCATGATGAATCCGTCAAATGTGGAGGTTGGAACTGGTGTCGTCTTGGTGCCCGTGCAATGTCTCGATGGGAAGGGCCGGGAAGGTTTTTTGGGCCCGAAAAGCGAGCTGTCCGTCGATCCCGGTACGCGCCAAGGTCGCGGTGAATATGTTGCGAATATCCTGACGCATCGCGCTTGGAAGGGTATCACGGGTTCGGATCAACAAATCCACCGTCTTGGGTTGCACGGAGCCATCGATTTGCAGATCGCCGAGTTGACTGAGGGAAAGATCCACGACAAATCGGGCTCTATCGGCCTCGCCACCTCCGTCGCCATCACCCTTGTTATTTTCCTGATGAAGAAACAGCCTAATCTGATTCAATTGGCCATCGTCCATGAAGGGGATGAAGAAGCCTCGCCATCCGCGATCATTCGGCTCGCTGGCGCGCTGCATCGTGCCGAATTCTTCCCGCATGTTGGCAGCGAGAGCCCCGCGCGCCTGCTCCAGCGCGCGCGTGGTCTCCTCTCCAAGCCAGGCTCGCAAATCGCCACCGCGGACAGCGGTGATGAACAGTGCGATCGCCGCAGTTAGCTGCGGTCCCGGGCGCCCGACATGGTTCTGCGTTATCTGATTGGCGATGAAGGGGTTCGCCGTTTCCAACAGTCGAATTGCTTGGTCAAGCGTCTCCCAATGTCGCGCGAGATGTAAAAGCGGCGCCGGCGGCGGCGCAGTCATTCTGGCGGTTTCGGCGTTGGTGGATCGGGGGAGGATTTCGAGCTCAACCAGGCTCCCCGGCGGAAAATCCGCTCGCCCGAACAGGGTCATAAGACCGCGCGTCGTACTTAGGATAGATTGCCCGGCGCGAGACTGGCCAATGACGGTACCGCTGACCACCGTCCCCTGAGGCAAGGCTTTGGTGCTCGTCGCGTTCGTGGCGGTCGCGCCAGGATGTTGGATCGCAAGAATTTTGATGTCCACACGCTGAATTTGCGTGAACTGGGTGAGAAGGCCGGCGGGTGTGGTCGCCGAAGCGCCACTCACCGGCGGAATCGGACGTTGTGCGGTTGACCCTGCTGTCAGGGAACTGGTGCCGGTTGTTGAAGAGGCGCGTGTCTGGCCTGGATGCGATCCGGCGGGTGCTGCGGTATTCGGAGTTGGTGCGGTTGGGGGTGGTGACGAAGTCGCGGCATGCTGAATCGTGGGGTTTGCGCTCGCGCCTGGCGGGAAAACGGGAACGTTTGACAAGGGGCCGTCTTGTTTTGCTGGAATGGTCATGATCGGTGGAGTCAAAACAAGGGGAGCCGCCTGATTAGTGAGAAAAGTGGCCTGCGGCGTCGGGGAGGGGGCTAAGTTTGTCACCAAGGCGGTTCGTACCGGAGGCGCATCGCGGCCAATGTTTGGTTCTGCATGACCGCCCGGCGGCGACGCTTGGCGAACCGTCCCTTCAGTGATATCCCGCGCAGCCTGTAATGCCGTTCGCAGCAAGGCACCGGTACCGGCGCTGGCAATGGGTGCTAATCGGCCTTTAGAGATTGGTGTGGAAGCGGGCGCTATTGGAGCTAAGTCACCATCTGAGACAAGAGG
>JAPKDN010000605.1 GCA_028822575.1 Alphaproteobacteria bacterium
CCGGCGGTATCCGCGGCGCTGTCGCCCGGCTATTGCTGGATCACCGTAAGGCCGAGGCCGAGGCCATGGTGATAGATCTTAAGCGGCTGTTCGGTGACCGGCTCTATATTGAACTTCAACGCCATTTTCTCGAGACGGAACGCCGGGTCGAACCGGACCTGGTGGACTTTGCCTACAAGCACGATATCCCGCTCGTGGCCTCCAATGACTGCAACTTCGCCGGTGAGGATATGTACGAGGCGCATGACGTGTTGATGTGCATTGCTGAGTCGACCACTATCAGCAACCCCAGGCGCCGCCAAGTTACTCAGCATCATCGTTTTAAGTCGGCAGCGGAAATGCGGGACCTGTTTGCGGATCTGCCTGAAGCGGCGGACAATACCCTTGTGATCGCGCAACGTTGCGGTTTTATGCCGACCACGTTGGACCCGATCCTCCCCGCCTTCACGACTGGCGAGGGCCGGGATGAGTCGGACGAGCTACGAGCTATGGCAGCGGAAGGTTTGGAGGGTCGTCTCAAACGGCATGTTTACACCGAATACATGGGCGATGATGCGCGGGCGGCGGCGGCAGAGGCCTATCGAAAACGCTTGGCCATGGAGCTAGATGTTATTAATCAAATGGGCTTTCCTGGATATTTTTTGATCGTTGCGGACTTTATCCAATGGGCAAAGGCGCAAGGTATCCCTGTGGGGCCGGGGCGTGGGTCGGGTGCCGGGTCGGTGGTCGCCTGGGCTTTGTCGATCACCGATCTCGATCCGCTGCGATGGGGGTTGCTGTTTGAGCGGTTTCTTAACCCTGAACGCGTGTCGATGCCTGATTTTGATATTGATTTCTGCCAGGATCGCCGCGGTGAGGTGATCGAATATGTCCAACGGAAATACGGCAGGGACCGGGTCGCGCAGATCATTACCTTTGGAAAACTGCAGGCGCGCGCCGTGCTGCGGGATGTCGGTCGGGTACTTGAGATGCCCTACGGTCAGGTGGATCGCATCTGTAAATTGGTACCGAATAATCCAGCCAATCCGACCACCTTGGGAGAGGCGATCCAGAGCGAAGCCGAACTGCGTCGTCAGCGCGACGGGGACGAGGCGGTCCGAACCTTGCTCAATATCGGGCTGAAGCTCGAAGGCCTGTATCGCAATGCCTCGACCCACGCGGCTGGTGTGGTTATTGGCGATAGGCCGTTGAAGGAACTGGTGCCTCTTTACCGCGACCCACGCTCCAATATGCCGGCTACACAGTTTAATATGAAATGGGTGGAACCGGCGGGTCTCGTAAAGTTCGACTTTCTTGGCCTCAAGACTCTTTCGGTTCTGAAAAAAGCAGTTGGAATGGTGGCTGAACGGGGTGTCGAGATCGATCTCCAGGCGGTGCATTTGGATGACCGCAAAACTTATGAGATGATCAGTCGGGCCGACAGTACCGGCGTGTTCCAGCTTGAAAGTTCCGGTATGCGCGACGTGCTGCGTCGGATGAAACCTGACCGCTTCGAGGATATCATCGCGCTGGTCGCGCTTTACCGTCCCGGTCCCATGGCTAACATCCCGAGCTATATTTCGCGCAAGCACGGCGATGAGGTTGTCGACTATATGCATCCCAAGCTGGAACCGGTGTTGACCGAGACCTTTGGCATCATGATCTATCAGGAACAGGTCCAGCAGGCGGCGCAGCTTCTTGCCGGTTATACTCTTGGCGGCGCTGATTTGTTGCGCCGGGCCATGGGTAAGAAAATTCAGGCTGAAATGGATGCCCAGCGCCTGACTTTCGTCGAGGGTAGCATCAAGAACGGTGTTGACGAAGCCAAGGCATCGTCGATCTTTGACACGATCGCGGCCTTCGCCGGCTATGGTTTCAACAAAAGCCACGCTGCAGCTTACGCCTTGGTCGCGTATCACACCGCTTATATGAAGGCAAATTATCCGGTCGAGTTCCTTGCCGCCTCCATGACTTACGACATGGGCAACACAGACAAGTTGAATGTATTTCGTCAAGAGCTTCAATCGCAGGACATTGAGCTATTGTCGCCGGACGTTAACAAATCTGGACGGGATTTCCTCGTCGAGACCTTGCCCAACGGTTCTCTCGCGATCCGCTATGCGTTGGCGGCGATAAAAAATGTGGGGGGCCCCGGGATGGTTGCCTTGGTAAGGGAGCGCTCGGAGAACGGTCCCTATCGAAACCTCGGTGATTTCGCCACGCGGATCGATGCGCGCTCGGTTAACAAACGTAGTCTGGAGAATCTGGTTCGCAGTGGTGCGACGGATGGGCTAGAGAAGAACCGGGCGCAACTGTTCGATGGGGCGGATATCGTCCTGCGGCATGCGAGTGCAGCAGCCGAGGAACGGGCGTCGGACCAGGTCAATCTTTTTGGTGGCGATGATGGTCCGAGGGACGTTCATATCAATCTTCCGATGCGTCGTGACTGGTCGGCGGTGGACCGCCTTCAGAATGAGTTCGATGCCATCGGTTCTTACCTCTCTTCGCATCCGCTGGATGCTTATGGCCCGGCTCTGGAGAGGGTTGGGGTTGTAGAGTCTTCCGGTGTCGCCGCCACGATCACGGCCAAGGGGGGCTCGGGGCGCATCAATCTCGCTGGGATTGTCGGCGCGAGCCGGTTACGCACTAATCAGCGGGGCAATAAATATGCCTTCGTGCAGATGAGTGATCGCTCGGGCGTTTTCGAAATCACGATATTTTCCGAGGTGCTGGCCGAGGCGCGCGACCTACTTGAAACCTCGCAGCCCCTGCTTGTTCGAGTGGACGCCAAGGACGAAGAGGGCTCCGTGCGCATGATCGCTAGTCGCATTCAGGCCCTGGACGGCGCCATGCAGTTAGCAGCAAAGGGCCTGAAGGTTTATCTGAAGGACGCCGGGACAGTGACACAGCTTAAGACCGTGCTCGCCCAACATGGACGTGGTCGGGGCCAGGTTAAGATCGTTGTTCAAACGCCGGCACAGGAAATTGATATACCGCTACC
>JAPKDN010000606.1 GCA_028822575.1 Alphaproteobacteria bacterium
AACGTTTGGTTTCTAATGATTTAAGGTCCGTGTCCTGTCGTGAGAGGGCTTGTATCCGTTAAATCCATCATGCGCCGCGCGAGCTGCTCAACCAACGCCGCGCGCTTGGCGGCGTGGGCGGGATCATGCCAAAGATTGTCGAACTCCAGCGGATCATTCTCGAGATCATAAAGCTCGCCCCAGTCGGTATCCGAATAGAAGGTCAATCGCCATTTGTCGGCAATCATGGTTCTGGCCCGGAAGCTGGGCTCTAACCCCATATAGCCGCGCTGCTGGCTTTCCTCGATGACCACTGAATCATGAACCTCGTCACCGGCAGCAATCGCGGACAGGTTCTTGCCCTGCATACCGTTGAACCGCCCGACACCAGCGCGATCGAGGATGGAGGTCGGTAGATCGATGGTGCCCGCGAGATTATCAGTGGAGGCGGGCTGGTGATGGTCGGCGGGGTCCGACCAAATACAAGGCACCCGAATGACGCCCTGATAGTGGACGGCGGCCTTTAAAAGCAGCTGGTGATCGCCCATGAAATCGCCGTGGTCGGTGGTGAAGATCACAACCGTGTTCTCTGCTAGCCCGGACGATTGCAGCGTCGACAGAACACGGCCAATAACGTCGTCAATCATAGTGATGGAGCCGTAATTCAGCGCGATGGCTTCCCGTACTTCCTCTTCGGAACATCCAAAAGCGCGCTGACCGCCCATGTTGGCCTGACCCTCTTCCCGCTCAGCCAGCAGGGCGGCGACCTGCGGTGGGAGTTTTTCAATCGGGTGATTGAAGGCGTCCGGTAACGGAATATCCGCCGGGTCATACATGTCGAAATACTTGCCCGGCGGTGTGAAGGGGTGATGTGGATCGGGGAAGGAGCATTGAATGAAAAACGGGTTATCGTTCTTTTCTCTACCTTCAAGAAAGGAAATGGTCTCCTCGGCCACATAGGTGGTTGGGTAGAGCTCTTCGGGAATGGCCGTGCGCCATGCCTGCGGCGCGTGAATTTCTCGGTTCGCTGGCAGTGCGTTGTCCGGCCCGCGCAGGGAATCTGGATCAGAATGCCGTTCACCAATCCATCGGTCATAGTGTCCGCGCACACGATCGCTATGACCGATGGCGAGCGCCAGATAATCGAAACCATAAAATGGCATTTTCGGTTCGAAACCCGGTTCGCCGCTCCAAGTGGGCGGCAATTCCTGGTCATAGCGTCCGTCACCCCATTGGTTCTGCCTTGCCTCGGCGTTTGCTTCGCTGGGTTCGGCCTTTTCTGGATCGGAAACCGGTAGGCTGATCTCGGTCTTGTTGGGTGAGACGCTTTGCAGGTGGCACTTGCCGACCAGCGCCGTGTCATAGCCGGCATCACTTAGTAATTGTGTGAAGGTGGTTGCCTGCAGCGACAACGGAATGCCGTTCTGGCGGACGCCGTGAAGCGATGGCATGCGCCCTGTCATCAACGTCGCGCGGTTGGGCATACAGATGGGACAGGAGACATAGAAACGGTCAAACCGCGTGCCCCCTTTGGCGATGGAATCGATGTTTGGGGTCTGGACGATTTCATTGCCGTAGCAGCCGAGATGATCAGCGCGATGCTGATCGGTAATGATCAGCAAAAAATTGGGTCGGTCGGACATGGCTCCCTCACATTTTTTTATTCTAATCCGAGATGTCCCATATGGGTCTCTCCAAATTGGTTAAGCGTGGCTCAGAACCGTTCAACGCGCAATCTCCCGGTGAGTTGCAACCGCTACCCAACGGGTCAGATGAAGATCATCAGGATATAAGCGCGTCCGCCTCTTCTCCGCGGAGCTCCCGGTAGAGCCCGAGCTTTTGGTGCACGCCCTTGTCGGAGAAGCTGTAGAGGAAGCTCTGCGTGTCAGTCTCATGACGATGGGGATACCAGGCCGGCACGACGAAGATGTCGCGCGGACCCCATTCAAACGTCGCATCGCCGATGATGGTCCGCCCCTGCCCCTCGACCGCGTGATAGACCCAGGCTGCGGTCGTGCAATGGGTCTGGCCGCAAAACCCGGCGGGCATGAGCTGCATGAAGGCCGATAGGGTCGGCAGGACCGGACCCGCAGTCTCCGGGTTGATGTATTCCATTTTGACACCGTGGCTCGGATCCTGGTGGCTATCCACCTCGGCCAAACGCAAGAGCGCATCGCGGGTTTCGCTATACGGATAGCGGAAGATGGGCGAGGTCGGCGCGGTTGGCGCATGATCCATCGGCAACATGTTAGCGCCAAACCGCGCATGGGAATCACCTTCTGGATTACCGTCGGGAAAGACCGTATTGCCAGTCCAGGGCTCCGCGAACACAGGGCCCAGAAACCGAACCAGAGGCACATCGAGACAGGTCATGGAGATATGCGGGCCAGGCCCGTCATGGCCGTGGCCGTGCCAAGTCCAGGATGGGTTGAGAATCAGATCACCCGGCGCCATCGCGCATCTTTCGCCATTGACCGAGGTGTAGCCGGTCTCGCTCTCGATCACCATCCGGAGTGCGGACGGCGTATGGCGATGCGGCTCGGCGATCTCGCCCGGCATGATGCATTGCAACCCGGAATAGAGCGCCTCGGTGATACACCGCTTACCGCGCATCGCGGGATTTTCCAGCATCAGCGTGCGCCGTTCGGCATCCTCGCCTGACACCAAACCGCCTGACTCGACGACGAAAGGACGGATATCATCGAATCGCCAAAGATGGGGCTGTGCGTCAGTCTGCGGGCCCTTGGTTATCATCTCCTTGACCGCTTCCCAGACCGGATAAAGATTGTCGTCATCGATCCGCCGATAAAAATCCGCCTTTTCGGGATTGTCCGATTGCGCAAACGTCTCGTCCATTGACCACCTCTGAAATTTCGCCGCGCTCTTGGCGATCTTAGCCGGGGGTTCCTATATGTATCTCGCCGGATTTGATGATCGTGGTTTAAAATCGTTCAAAGCGCAATCTCCCAATGAGTTGCGGCCGCTTTCCT
>JAPKDN010000607.1 GCA_028822575.1 Alphaproteobacteria bacterium
TCCGCGAGGGTGGTCGGACCGTTGGCGCCGGTGTCGTCGCCTCAATCGTAGAGTAGGTTTTCTAGAAAGAACCTGCTCGCCGAGCGGGGACGTTAATTTTGTTGGCCGGCACGACCGGGGATTGAAGTCATGGATAGTCAGAACATCAGAATTCGCTTGAAGGCGTTCGATCACCGTGTGCTCGATCAGTCCACCGGAGAAATCGTTAGCACCGCGAAGCGGACTGGCGCGCAAGTACGGGGACCAATCCCGTTGCCTAACCGCATCGAAAAATACACGGTTCTGCGGTCGCCTCATATTGATAAAAAGAGCCGGGAGCAATTCGAGATCCGTACGCACAAGCGGCTTCTCGACATCGTCGACCCAACACCGCAGACCGTGGACGCGCTGATGAAGCTCGACCTGGCCGCCGGTGTTGATGTCGAAATCAAGCTCTAGGCCGGGAGATAACCCGATGCGTAGTGGAATGATCGCTCGTAAGGTTGGAATGACCCGGGTGTTCACGGAAGACGGAATTCACGTCCCGGTTACCGTGTTGCAAGTGGATAATTGCCAGGTCGTTGCTCAAAGAAACAAGGAGCGCGACGGTTATACCGCGTTGCAACTTGGGGTCGGTATCGCGAAGGTCAAGCGAACCAGCCAACAAATGCGCGGGCATTTCGCCAGGGCTCAGGTTGAGCCGAAACGAAAGGTGGTTGAGTTTCGAGTAAGCCCCGACGCGCTGATTGACGTCGGTTCGCAAATACTGCCGGACCATTTCGTTGATGGTCAACGGGTGGATGTTATTGGTACGTCGATTGGTAAAGGCTTTGCCGGTGCCATGAAGAGGCATAATTTTCACGGTTTGCGGGCATCCCATGGTGTGTCGGTTTCTCATCGGTCACACGGTTCGACTGGTAATAGTCAGGATCCAGGACGGGTGTGGAAAGGCAAGAAGATGGCCGGTCACATGGGCGACGTCCGGGTGACCACGCAAAACCTGACGGTCGTTTCGACGGATGTGGATCGGGGATTGATCTTGGTCCGTGGCGCGGTGCCAGGTTCCAAGGGGGGCTATGTCTTGATACAGGACGCGGTTAAAATTGGGGCGCAAGACGGCTTGCCGTTTCCGGGGTCGTTTCTTGCTCCGGTACCGGTAATGCCTGGCGCCGGGGCTTTAGAAGCGCCCGTTGAAGTTATGGAAGTGGATGTTGCTCCGCCGGAGGCCGCCGCCGAAGCATCAGTCGAGGTGACTGAAGGCGCGACCCCAGCGGTAGACCAAGCATCGTCCGACGATACGGTAAAGAAGGACTGAGTTCATGAAGCTTTCGGTCAAAACCCTAGATGCCCAGGATAAGGGCGAAATCGAGCTTGATGAATCGATCTTTGGGATCGAGCCGCGGCGCGATATCCTTGCACGAGTGGTGAACTGGCAGTTGGCGAAACGCCGCGCTGGAACGCATAAGGTTAAATTGATAGGGGATATTAGAGGGACCACCGCTCGGCCGTATCGGCAAAAAGGCACGGGTCGGGCGCGGCAGGGCTCGGTACGGTCGGCTCAGTTCCGTGGTGGTGCAACGGTTCATGGTCCGGTTGTTAGAAGCCACGCTCACAATCTTCCAAAAAAGGTTAGGCGTCTGGGACTAAAATGTGCTTTGTCCGCAAAGCAGGCGGCGGGTCAGCTGATTATTTTGGATAGTGCGGAAGGTTCTGGCAAAACCAAAGATTTGGTCAAACAGTTGGAAGCATTGGGCTGGAGTTCGGTTCTTCTAATAGATGGCCCAGAGCCGAATGTTTCCTTTGCGAAAGCCTCTAGCAATATTCCGAAGGTCGATGTGCTGCCGACGCAAGGCGCCAACGTCTATGACATTTTGAGACGCGATACCCTGGTCTTGACCCGGGACGCCGTCGAGCATCTGGAGGCTCGCCTGAAATGAGCATGCGGCCCTATAACGCGAGCCAAGTAAGGCTCAGCAAGGAGCGGATGTACGAAATTATCCGCCGACCGCTGGTCACTGAAAAATCCACCTTGGGATCCCAATTTGGGCAGGTGACCTTCGTGGTTGAACTTGACGCGAGCAAACCGGAGATCAAGGTTGCGGTCGAGCAGTTGTTTGATCGCAAAGTGAAATCGGTAAATACTTTGCGTCAGAAGGGTAAGGTCAAACGATTTCGCGGCCGCCCCGGACGCCGCTCTGACTTCAAGAAGGCCGTTGTGACCTTCGAGGATGGGCAGGATGTCGACGTTAGTCAGGGGGTTTAAAGACTATGGCCCTAAAAAAGTATAATCCCCGCACTCCGTCGTTACGCCAATTGGTTACGGTTGACCGTTCGGGCCTTTGGAAAGGCAAACCGGTCAAGAAGCTGACGTTCGGGTTGACCAAATCCGGCGGGCGAAACAATCACGGTCGTATCACCATGTGGCACCGTGGTGGCGGTCACAAACGAACCTATCGGATGATCGACTTTAAGCGACGCAAACATGACGTTGTTGGCACGGTGGAGCGCCTTGAGTATGATCCGAACCGAACCGCGTTTATCGCTTTGATAACGTACGAAGACGGAGAACAGGCGTATGTGCTGGCTCCTCAGCGTCTTGCTGCCGGCGACAAAGTTGTGTCCGGAGAGCGGGCAGATATCAAGCCGGGTAATGCGATGCCGTTGCGGAGTATTCCGGTAGGCACCATCATTCATAATGTCGAGCTGAAGCCAGGCAAGGGTGGGCAGATGGCTCGCGCCGCTGGAACCTACGTACAGCTGGTTGGACGCGATGCCGGTTATGCTCTGTTGCGTTTGACTTCCGGCGAGGTTCGGATGGTGCGGGCGGAGTGCATGGCGACAATTGGCGCCGTGTCGAACCCTGATCAACAGAATATTAAGCTGGGTAAGGCTGGCCGTAAGCGTTGGCTTGGCAAGCGCCCGGTAGTCCGTGGTGTGGTCATGAACCCTGTTGACCATCCGCATGGCGGTGGCGAAGGCCGGACA
>JAPKDN010000608.1 GCA_028822575.1 Alphaproteobacteria bacterium
CACCAGGCGGTTACAGTCCTCGGAGGTCAAGCTGATGTTGATTCCTCTGCGCATACCGCAGACTCGCGCGCTAACGAAACATCAAAAATCACCAGTTAGGCTCAAATATCAAGTTCTATCCACTAGTCCAAAGGAAGGCCCATAATGACGCAGCCTTGGCAGGTTTGCCTGGAAGTGCCGGTGGCGCACGCTTTCGCGTTCAGCGAAGCATTGGAGCCACTAGTCGACAGTTGTTCGATCTTCGAAATCGAAGGCAGCGACTATTGGGCGGTCGCCGGGATCACTCAACATTTTCCGGATTATGCCGGCCTAGTTAAGGCGATCAAACAAACCGCCCTTGATGCCGAAATCAATGCGCCGGATATGGAAATTTTGCAACTACCGAACATCGATTGGTTGGCACAAAACCGAGACTCCTTTCCTTCCCTCCACTATGGTCGGTTCCTTATCCACGGCTCACATGAGCGACCGGCGCGGCCAACCCACGCGCTAACCATGGAGGTCGACGCCGGACGAGCATTTGGGTCCGGAACCCACGGCAGTACCGAAGGCTGCCTCAGAAGCCTGGACAGGTTGAGCCGTTCCATTCGACCCAAACGTATGCTCGATCTTGGCTGCGGCTCGGGAATCCTTGCTATGGCAGCGGCAAGGCTATGGCGCCGCGTGTCGGTTCTAGCGGTGGATATAGACATCCATGCAGTGCGCACGACGGCGGAGAACACGAAACGCAACCATGTGGCTCGCCAGATCCGCGCGGCGCGCGCCGACGGCTACCCGCGCCGACGTCACGGCATCGGTGGGAACTGCGATCTAGTCACCGCCAATATCCTCGCTGCCCCCCTGATCTCTATGGCCACCGATGCAAAGCATTGGCTCCGGCCCGGCGGCCGGATCATTCTAAGCGGTCTATTGCGCCATCAGGAGCGCGCGGTCCTGGCGGCTTATGGATCACGAGGATTTATCCTACTGAGTCGGGTCCGTATCCAGGGATGGAGCACCTTGAGCCTTAGGTTGGGTGGACGGCTGTAACCGTCGAATTCCTTCGGCAGACGTTCCAACAGCGTCGAAAATTCGTTCACGCCCTAGCACGCCGCCCCATGACTAGCATGCCATGAACAGCGCCCCCATCATCGAGCCATGACCAAACGTGCTAGACTTTCTTTTGTGGGGCTAAAGCTCGCTATTGCGGCTGTGATCTCGCTCTTTCACTAAATGGCGATAGCAACCACCACCGCCGGTTCATCCGATGCCAAACACAGAGATTCTATTCCTGTCCGCCCGATGATAAATATGTTGGTGATATCAAGCAGCGAGACAATGTGATTTCACTGGTCGATCTATACCTCACAGGTGGTGAACGACGGTCGTCTCGAGGGCGTCGCCGCTCCTAAAACCAGTAACATCTGTCTAGTCACTTGTGACGAAGCCAATACCACGTCAATTCAACGCGACGAGAACGCCAACAAGACCTTGACCGACAATAATATCTTCCAAGGAGCCAGGTGCCTTGGTGAGTGGAATGGCCGGGCGATCAACACCGACTAAGACCTCAAGGGTTTCGACAGCTTGTCGAATAACACGGTCGTTCTTATAAAGGAAAAGGGCCAGGGAATGATCTGCGGCCCCGCTCTGGAGAAATTGCGAAAGCCCCGCCCCCTTGGATGCCTTGACCTGCGCCCGCCACTGTCGCAAATATGCGTCCTATTGGGTCGGTCTTTTGCGACCGGCTCCAGAATGCCCCATGACCATCGCGAGACCGAGCCTTGTCTGATCACGACCCGAGAAACATCCAGATTCATTCCGATGAAGACTATAACGGAATGCGAAGGGCTGGACGGCTAGCAGCGGAAACCCTTGACTACATTACGCCCTTCGTGAAACCCGGCGTGACGACCGAGGCACTGGACATGCTTTGCCATCAATTCATTCTCGACAACAACGCGATTCCGGCACCGTTGAATTACAAGGGTTTTCCGAAGTCTATCTGCACGTCGATAAACCATGTTGTCTGTCATGGTATTCCAGGCCCTCGCAAATTAGTCGAGGGCGATATTATGAATATCGACATCACGGTCATTCTCGATGGCTGGTTCGGCGATACCAGCCGAATGTTCGGAATAGGCAAAATGCCGGTAAAAGCCGCGCGTCTAATAGATATCACCCATGAATGCCTAATGCGCGGTATCGAAGTGGTCAAACCTGGCGCGACCCTAGGTGATATCGGCCACGCCATCCAAGTTTATGCCGAGCGCAAGCGTTGCTCCGTCGTCCGCGATTTTTGCGGCCATGGTCTGGGACGGGTTTTTCACTCCGCGCCAAGCGTTCTGCATTATGGCACGCCGGGCACTGGAACAGTACTCCGCGAAGGCATGTTTTTTACAATTGAACCGATGATCAACACCGGAAAATACGCCGTAAAAATTCTTCCCGACGGCTGGACCGCGGTAACCCGCGACCGCTCGCTCTCCGCGCAATTCGAACATTCGATCGCCGTAACCGAGACCGGCTACGAGATCTTCACCCACTCGCCGATGGGATTGGCGAAACCTCCATACGAAACTTAAAAATCTCGCTCCGCCCTCCATAACTCCATTCAGAGGCGATTAAGGGACAAGCCAAGTGGGGGCCAATAAAGGCGACGGATCCATCGGTCATCATCAACAGCTTCGTCAACAATTTCTTGTGGGCGAGGCGTACGCCTTTCCCGATAACGAATCCCTGGAACTAGTCGTGTTTCACGCCCAGGCTACAAGTGAAGCGAAACCTGGGATTTCACCTAGATTTTAATCATTTCTGAAGCAAACCCTGCGCGGATCCCAGGGTTGCCGAAGCAGCTTAGCTTCTCTCAAAACAGTCCGGCCGGTGGCCTTGTTTTTTAGAGAAGAGCCTCTCATGCAACTTCTGATTGCCTATTGCCAAGCCAGAATGGATTGCGGGAAAGTTGGGGAATTTTGCG
>JAPKDN010000609.1 GCA_028822575.1 Alphaproteobacteria bacterium
CCTCGACCTTCTTGCGCAGCCTTCCCATCTTGGCGGACTCAGCGAGGACGAACGCCGCGATATCATAAAAGCTTTCCTCCGCGCCGCCAACGATACATCCTCAGCCGGGTGAGGGCGGATGACGAGCTTTGGTGCGGCTGGATCAGTGAGATAGGTTCCGATGACCTTGGTGAGCAGATCAAGGTTTCCTCGTTCCCATTCGCACCGCTCCAGGAATTCCGACCAGTCTTCGGGATTATCCGGGTCGATGATGCCAACGGTCCTGCACATCTGAAAAAAGGCGTAGGTGTCCTCGACCCGAGGATTAATAGCGCCAATGTTGGTGTTGATCAGAACGTAACGGCCAAGGGTATCTCGTAATTTCTGGCCCGCCGCCTTGATCTGGTTCGAGAACGGCGGGCGTAGAAGATCAACCCGGGGATTGCCGGTCGTGGTGATCCGATCAGTCAGGCGCGGATATTTCGAGAGAAGGATCTCCTTCAAATGCTCGCCCTGGGCAAGCACGAGGTCGCACGCGTCGGCTATCCTTGGATCAAATTGCCGCTCCAGCTCCGACGCCAGTGAAAGGCCTAGCGCCTCTTCTTCGATTGCGGCCACCCGGTGGCCGGCCCGTCGGGCCGCGAACATATGTTCGGTCTGGACCTTGTTACAGCCTTTGAAAAGCACGACGCCGGGGGGAAGCGCTTCGAATCGTCGCCACACCAACCACTGCGGAACGATGCAGGATGTCATGCCCTGTTCCGCCGTGATTACGCTAAGAAGAACGCGGCTGGCGAGTTCGCGCGAAGATTCCTCGATGAGAAAGTAGAGCATAGGGGACCGCGCGGCCAACGTCATGGTCGCGTCGGTCGAAGGTCATCGACCGTGACCGTGTGTTCGAGAATTTGGCGTTTCCTGACAAATTCAGGGTCCATATCCACGAGCTTTCTGAGTAGAAGGTCGGCCTTCGCCCTTGCTCCGGTGGCGCGGGTGATCCTGCTGTGATCGAACCCGTATTCCCGGAGCCCGGCGCCGCAGCTCATCGCGCGTTCGCTCGCGTGCAAGGCCTCATCATGCCGTCCAAGCCGAAAGAAGCATCTTGCCTGAGCCATTCGGACGAACTTGTCCGTTGGCCCAAGAACGCCCGCTTGCCCAAGCCTGGACAGGCAGGGCGCGTACTCCCCGCTGTGAAACTGTAGCCTCGACAACATGAGGGCGCCGGCCAAACTTTCCGGTGCGAGCAGGATATGGCGTCTGATGGCATTCAACGAGGAAGCCAGCTCACGCTGAGCAAACGCTCCCCGCGCCAGAATCAGCCAGGCGCTGTCGCGACCGGGCTCTAGCATCGTTGCCTTGCGGGCATAGTGCCGGAACGGAGAATACGTGTTCACCTTCGACAAGGCTTCAGCGAACTTGGTCATCAGATATGCCGATGAGGGGGTTTGGAGCAGGCTGGCGCGAAACGCCAGCGTCGCCGAGCGGAACTCGCTTTTCCGAAAAAACCGCTCCGCGCGCTCGGCCCAATCCAGGCTCTGCTTCATCATTGTCGTTCCCCGCCCAACGTCACGGCATGAACTGGTATGCTCAAAGGTTTAGCTTAAAACCACCAAAACACCATCAATCACGAACTGGACCCCTAGCGCCGCGGTGATAATGCCGAAGACCCTGGTAATGACATTGACGCCGGTCACGCCGAGCATTTTCATCAAGGTGCTCGCGGCGAGGAGGCATAAGAGACTCAACAGGAGAACGATCGCCGTGGTTCCGAGGATTGCACCTTGCATGGCCCGGTCACCCTCGGCCTTGCCCATCAGCAGCACGATCGACGTCATTGCGCCAGGACCGGCCACCAGCGGGATCGCCAGCGGAAACACCGAGATATCGGCCTGTTTAGTGCCCTCGGCCGCCTCGTCATCCGTGGTGTTTCTGAGACCGCTATCTCGCGCCATCAACATGTCGATCGAGAGAAGGACCAACAAAATGCCGCCGGCGATCCGAAACGCCGGCATCCCGATCCCGAGGGTTTCCAAAAGTATTTCGCCGTAAATTCCGAAGACGAACAAGATCGCCGCCCCGATACCTATACCCTTCAGCGCTAGTTTACGTCTCTCGACCGCAGTTTCCGTCGGCGTGAGCGACATGAATAGAGGTGCCACGCCGATTGGATCAATTACCACAAACAGGGTCACGAAGACCGAGATCAGCGCCTCGGTCATCCTGCTATTCCTTGCTCATGGGGCTCATGCCGCCGCCTTCTGTCGGCAATAGCATGATGCATGGACCTGCACCTCGGCCCGTGCCAGGGCCTGATCCAATTGTAACTTGATATGCGTCGACTCGACGGACTCGCCGCGGCGAGCCAGGCATTCGTGCAGGCCGTGCAGGCTCCACAGATTGCCGGGGTGCTGGCAAGCCCGGTTCAAGGTCTTATCGAGACCGAGATCGGCGCGGTAGACAGCCTCAGCTTCCTCGAACTGCCCTTGTTCCATGAGCAGCGCGCCAAGCGCGTGGCGCGCTGGTTGCATCCAGCCCCAGGGCTCGTCGTAGGCAAGGTTATCGTCAAGCTCGACCGATTTGCGCAGATGATCAAAGGCGACCTCGTGCTTGCCCCGTCGATATTCCAGCTCGCCATTCAGCATTTCCTCGGCGATCTCAAGGATATCCACAACGATATTGTTATGGACCCGTCTTGTGTCGGGCACCGTCGTCTTCGCGGCGATGAAGTCGGCTTTTGCTTGCTCGGCCTCGGCGACGTTACCCATGGCGGAATGAGCAACGGTCTTAGCGTAATGCATCATCGCCGTTGTTGAGCAATACAGTTCCTGATCCTCGGGTAGCTCTTGGTCGATGATCTCTTGCCATTTGCCGAAACGCACCAGCACGTGCTGTTTCATAGGGATATATCCCTCGATGAAGTCGGCCATTGGTGGGGAGGGGACCCGAAGCAGCTCTT
>JAPKDN010000610.1 GCA_028822575.1 Alphaproteobacteria bacterium
TCCAGTTAAAGCGCGATCTTGATCGCGTGGTTAAAACCCGCTCCCTACATCGCGTGGCGCGCAAGCGCACGCCTTACCCCATCGTCGCTTTCGTCGGCTATACGAACGCCGGGAAGTCGACCCTGTTCAATCGACTGACGGAATCGGATGTTTTTGCCCAGGATATGTTGTTCGCGACACTGGACCCTACCATGCGCCGTTTAGCCCTGCCGTTGGGACGCGAGATTATCCTGTCCGACACCGTTGGCTTCATTTCGGATCTGCCGACGCATCTGGTTGCGGCCTTTCGGGCGACCTTGGAAGAGGTGCTTGAGGCCGACATCATCGTCCATGTCCGCGATATCAGTCATCCAGAAACTGAATACCAGAAACAAGACGTCGAGACGGTTCTCGATAATCTTGGTGTCTTGGAGCGCATGCGCAGTGGACGCTCGTTGGAGGTGCTGAACAAGATCGACCTGATGAACGCCGAGGATCTGGAATCGCTAACCCGGCGCGCTGATGACTATCAAATAACGATTTCGGCGATCACGGGCGCAGGATGCATCGATTTTGTGAACCGAGTGGAAGAGATGCTCGGCGCAAGTGACCTCACCCTGCGCTATGATATTGATCCGGCGGACGGCGCAGCGATCGCCTGGCTGCACCAAAACGGCAAGGTGTTGAAACAAGACCTTGCGGAGGACCACCTATCGGTCTCGGTGATCCTGGCTCCAGACGACGCCTGCCGCTTTGATAACCATTTCAGCCAAACGGGCGGGCGGGTCGCCGAGAGTTGATCAGTGGGAGAAAGCGGAAAAGGGCCGGCACATTGTCCTCCGATGTCCTGCGAGTGGTTGAATTTTTCTCGGACGACCTATTTTGTCTGGCACTCCCATGGACTGAGTGCTAACACTCGGCCTCGCATTTTAACCAGCCAATAGACCGGGAGCGATCCATGGCCTTTCGTCCGTTGCACGACCGTGTCGTCGTAGAAGCACTTGAAGGTGAAGCAAAGACTGCGGGGGGAATTATAATTCCCGATACCGCCAAGGAAAAGCCAATGCAGGGGACCGTCACCTCTATTGGTCCCGGTAGCCGTGATGGCGAAGGTAAGCTAGTCCCACTGACCTTGAAAAAGGGAGACCTCGTCCTTTATGGTAAATGGTCAGGAACTGAGGTGAAGATCGATGGCACGGAGCTGTTGATCATGCGTGAGTCGGACGTCATGGGCGTGCTCGACTAATTCAATAGCCGGCTCTAGGTTCCGGCGTGGCCGGACAAAAATATCGGGGCCTCTTACGATTATAAACAAGGAGAATTGGCGATGGCAGCCAAGGATGTAAGATTCGATACGGACGCCCGTAACCGCATGCTTAAGGGTGTCGACACCTTAGCTGAAGCGGTGAAGGTGACCCTCGGCCCTAAGGGCCGAAACGTGGTGTTGGATAAGTCGTTCGGTGCACCCCGGATAACCAAGGACGGCGTATCAGTCGCCAAGGAAATAGAGCTGTCTGATAAGTTCGAAAACATGGGCGCCCAGATGATTCGTGAAGTCGCGTCCAAGACCTCGGACGAAGCTGGTGACGGCACCACGACGGCGACGGTTCTGGCTCAGGCGATCGTTCGCGGAGGTGTCCGTGCCGTCGCGGCTGGTATGAACCCGATGGATGTCAAGCGCGGCATCGATCTGGCGGCAGGCGCGATTTCCGAAGATGTGGCCAAACAGTCCAAGAAGATCCGCACTTCTGAGGAAATCGCTCAGGTCGGCACCATATCCGCCAATGGCGAAAGTGAAATTGGTGCCCTTATCGCGGAAGCGATGGGCAAAGTCGGTAACGAAGGTGTAATCACCGTCGAGGAAGCCAAGTCACTTGGTACGGAGCTTGATGTCGTAGAGGGTATGCAGTTCGATCGTGGTTATCTCTCACCTTATTTCATCACCAACGCCGAGAAGATGATTTGCGAAGTTGAGAACCCGTACATTCTTATTCACGAGGCGAAACTCTCAAACCTGCAGCCAATGCTGCCGCTTCTCGAAGCCACGGCGCGGTCCAGCCGTCCGTTGCTTATCATCGCTGAGGATGTCGAAGGTGAAGCGCTGGCCGCGTTGGTCGTAAATAAACTGCGAGGCGGTCTCAAGGTTTCTGCGGTCAAGGCTCCGGGCTTCGGCGATCGCCGTAAGGCGATGCTCGAGGATATTGCGATCCTGACCAACGCTCAGGTTATCTCTGCAGACCTTGGAATTCAGCTGGAAACCGTCACTCTGGAGATGCTGGGTACTGCTAAGCGGGTCACCATCACCAAGGACGAGACCACCATCGTAGATGGCGCCGGCAAGAAGAAGGCAATCCAGGCCCGCTGCAATCAGATTCGCGCGCAGATCGGGGAAACCTCCTCGGACTATGATAGCGAGAAGTTACAAGAACGTCTGGCTAAAATGGCCGGCGGCGTCGCTGTGCTCAAGGTCGGCGGCTCCACCGAGGTTGAGGTGAAAGAGCGCAAAGATCGTGTCGACGACGCGATGCACGCCACCCGCGCCGCGGTCGAGGAAGGCATTGTGGCAGGCGGTGGCGCGGCTCTGCTTTATGCTGGTAAGGCGCTTGATAAGTTGAATACCGAAAACGATGACCAGAGAGTCGGTATAGATATCGTGCGTCGAGCAATTCAGGCGCCAGTTCGTCAGATAGCCGAGAACGCTGGCGCCGATGGGGCCGTTGTTGTTGGTAAGTTGCTGGAAGGCAAAAATACCAAGATAGGCTTCAACGCCCAGAACGGCGAATATGTCGACATGGTCAAGGCTGGCATCATGGATCCGACCAAGGTGGTTCGTACCGCACTGCGGGATGCCTGCTCAATAGCTGGTCTGATGATCACGACCGAAGCCATGGTCGCCGACGCACCATCTGACAATGCCGGCGGTGGCGGCGGTGGCGGTGGCGGTGGCGGCAT
>JAPKDN010000611.1 GCA_028822575.1 Alphaproteobacteria bacterium
CCTTTACTAAGCTTGAAGGTAATCAAGAGCCCTCATTTCGCCAAACTAAAGGTACCCCGATGGATCTGCAATTTTCCGCCGAGCATACTGCGTTCCAGAGCGAAGTTCGCACCTTCATTGAAGGAAACCTTCCGCTTGATATACAGGAAAAAGGTCGCCGCGGTCTCAAGATCGAGAAGGAAGACGTAAGGCGATGGCATGAAATTCTGTTCGAAAGAGGCTGGGCCGCGCCAAACTGGCCAAAAAAGCACGGTGGCTGCGAATGGGATGCCGTGCGCCGATACATATTTGGCGAGGAATTAGCGCGTTGCCACGCCCCCGCTTTGAGCCCTTTTGGCCTCACAATGGTCGGTCCCGTCATTTATACCTTCGGGACGGAAGCACAGAAAAAACGCTATCTCCCCAAAATTCTCTCGGGCGAAGAGTTCTGGTGCCAGGGCTATTCTGAGCCCGGCGCCGGTTCGGACCTGGCTTCCTTACAGACCAAGGCGGTGCCAGATGGTGATCATTACATCGTCAACGGTCAAAAAACCTGGACCACTTATGCCCAATGGGCCGACCAGATCTTCTGCCTAGTGCGGACATCGAGCGAAGGAAAACGCCAAGAAGGCATTTCCTTCTTACTGATCGACATGAATACCCCAGGCATCGAGGTCCAGCCGATTATTACCCTCGATGGCGGTCGGGAGATCAACAGCACCTTTTTCTCCGACGTTCACGTACCATTGGAAAACCGGGTTGGGGAAGAAAACAAGGGCTGGACCTACGCCAAATTCTTGCTAGGAAACGAGCGCTCGAGCATTGCGCGGGTTGGATATTCGAAGGCACGGTTGCGGCGGCTAAAACAAATCGCAGCAGAAGAAAAATCTGGTGGCCAACCGATGATTGAGGATGCTGATTTTCGACGTGCCATCTCTGATGTTGAAATCAAGCTTAAAACCCTCGAATTTACTGAGCTCCGATATCTCATGGCGGAGACCCAGGGTGACGGCCCGGGAGCCGAGGTCAGTTTGCTAAAAATCCGAGGTACTGAAATACAGCAGGAACTCACGGAACTCTCGATGCAGGTCATGGGCATGTACGCCCATCCTTATATTCCCGAATCCATGGAATATGGGTGGAATGAAGACCCGATCGGACCAGAAATCGCGCCTAGCCTATCGCCCTCATATTTCAATGTTCGCAAGACTTCGATTTACGGCGGGACCAATGAGATACAGAAGAACATAATGGCCAAAATGATTTTTGGTCTTTGAGCCGAAGTAGAACACACTTAACTGCCTGACACAGGGTTGAAAAATGGACTTTTCGCTTACCGAAGAACAACAACTACTCAAGGACGGCGTCGATCGGTTTGTCCGCGAAAACTACGAATTCGAATCGCGGCGTAAAATCGCCGGCTCGAATGACGGGTACGACAAAGACAACTGGAAACAGATGGCTGACCTAGGCTGGCTCGCTGTCGCGTTGCCGGAAGAATTCGGTGGTATTGGCGGTGGCGGCACGGAGACCATGGTCATCATGGAAGGTTTCGGGCGCGGTCTCGTGCTAGAACCATTCTTCGCAACAGTCGTACTCGGCGCCAACCTTATCATGCAGGGGGGCAACGATGCACAAAAAGAAGAGTTGCTGCCAAAACTCGCCGAAGGCGGTTTGAAGTTAGCCTTTGCTTATGCCGAACGCCAAGCACGGTTTGACCTGCACGATGTCGAAACAAAAGCCGAAAAATCCGGTGACGGATACACTATCACCGGCGCAAAGGGCGTTGTCTTCGGCGCAGCATCGGCCGATAAGATCATCGTCGCCACCAGAACGTCAGGCGATAGCCGAGATACCAATGGCATCACCCTTTTCCTCGTGAATTCCGACGCAGCGGGCGTCTCTCGTCGGGATTACACCACCAACGATGCCTTACGAGCTTCCGAAATTGAGTTTGCCGAGGTCCAAGTCGGCACCGACGCCATCATCGGCAATATTGATGGCGGTCATGCTATTATCGAGCGGGTAGCAGAATTCGCCATCGCCGCGCTTTGCGCCGAGGCCGTTGGCTGCATGGACGTCCTCAAGGAAGAAACCAACGAGTACATCAAGACCCGCGAGCAATTCGGCCAACCTATCGGCAAGTTCCAAGTATTGCAGCACCGGATGGTCGACATTCTGATTAATTGCGAGGAAGCCCGCTCTATGGCCTATGTCGCCACCGCTATGATGGACAGTGACGACGCGGAAGAGCGCGCGCGGTCAATCGCTGCCGCCAAGGCGCAAATTGGTAAAAGTGCTCGCTTTGTCGGCCAGAACTCAATCCAGATGCATGGCGGTATGGGAATGACCGACGAGTTGAAGGTCGGCCACTATTTCAAACGCCTGACAATGATCGACCTGACGTTTGGCGATCAGGATCATCACACCAAACGCTTTGCCTCAATGACATAGGCGTCAGCTGCAATTAGCACTCGGTTATCAAGGGAAATTTGGCAACAGTCGAGAGAACCAGTCACCCCCGATGATATTCGGATCCATTGGCGTTCTCACCGGCAATATTTAGACGAGCTCAATCACATAGACATTAAGGGAACCATCTCGTCCGTGGACGAAGAGTTCCTATCTTTGAAACGCGGATTAATTTGCGCCTACAGTTTTTCCACGTCTCCCAAGATGATAAATTCCACGTAAAGTCCTTCGTGGTACTAGCGAAGTGATTGACCGTGTTGACGATATCTCCAATAGCCGTCAACGAAGAGACGGATTCCTACCCCCTCATACTAACGATCACGTAGGGAAGATATATTTCGATGCTGAGATGCGGCGACTGCGGCAAATCGTTCTGCGACGTGCAATTGAGTTTCTGCAAAACCCCGCTCATCGCGCGGGCCGCAGTCAACGCATCATCACCAGCCTTTTAAGGGTCACCGTTGAGGCCAAATAGTGCCA
>JAPKDN010000612.1 GCA_028822575.1 Alphaproteobacteria bacterium
GCCTGGCCGGCTGATTCACACGAGCTACAATAAACGACCCGACGTTAGCGAGAACCTGGAGAAAAACATGAGCACGACCGGTCCCGAGATCGAGGTTAATGGACGCACCTATCGTTGGCCCGAGCAGCCGCTGGTGGTGGTGTGTATCGATGGTTCCGAACCCGACTATATTGAGCGGGCGGTGGCCGACGGCGCGATGCCTTTCACTGCCGGCATGCTGGCGCGTGGTTCGGATCTTCGGGCCGAGAGCGTGGTGCCGAGCTTCACCAATCCCAACAACCTTTCGATCGTCACCGGCAGACCGCCGGCCGTGCATGGCATCTGCGGTAATTTCTTTTACGATCGTGACGCCGATGCCGAGGTGATGATGAACGATCCGGCGCTGCTGCGGGCACCGACGATCTTCTCCGCCTTTGAGCGCGAGGGCGCGCGGATCGCGGTGATCACCGCCAAGGATAAGCTGCGGCGGCTATTGGGTGACGGATTGTCCCATGGCGCCGGAGGCTCGATCTGCTTTTCTGCCGAAAAAGCCGATGAGGCCACGTTGGCCGAGAATGGTGTCGAGGGTGTTCTGGATCTGACAGGGTTGTCGCTTCCTTCCATTTATAGCGCCGACCTGTCGGAATTCGTTTTCGCTGCTGGGGTCAATCTCATGGAAAGTGAGCGTCCGGATCTGATGTATTTGTCGACCACGGATTATATTCAGCACAAGTTCGCGCCTGGAACCGCTGGCGCTAATGCATTTTATCGGATGATGGACGGCTATTGGGCTGCGCTTGAGAAACTTGGTGCGGTTCTCGTGCTTACCGCTGACCACGGCATGAGTGCCAAGCACGATGCGGCCGGCGATCCGGATGTGATCTACCTGCAAGACGTGTTGGACGGGCTTGTTGGCGAAGGCACGGCACGTGTGATTTTGCCGATCACCGATCCCTATGTGGCGCATCACGGGGCTTTGGGCTCCTTCGCTACCGCCTATCTGCCGAAAGTCGTGGATATGGCGTCTGTGATCCAGTCGTTGGCCGGTATGGAGGGCATGGACGTGGTGCTGACACGAGCCGAGGCCTGCGCCCGGTTCGAACTGCCCGAGGATCGGGTCGGTGACATCGTCATTGTCTCAACCGAAAACAAGGCGCTCGGTACCAGCGCCGCGCGGCATGACCTCTCCGGTCTTGATGTACCCTTGCGCTCCCATGGCGGGCTGACCGAGCAGGTTGTTCCGTTGATCAGCAGTGTGCCGATCGTGGCTTTCGCGCCAGGGCATCGCGTCCGCAACTTCGATGCCTTCCATGTCGGCCTCAATCTGGCGCGCGCGTCCGTAAGAGCGGACGAAAAAGTCGCGTTATGAGCGTCGCTGAGACTCTGGATCTGGCTGTCTAGCGCGAGCCAATGTGGATCGTAGGCACGCTTGTCGACTCCAATCGCCGGTATGCCGGCGGGGTTGTTGGCACGGTCGCGATGACGAATGTCGAGCCGGTCCGAGAGGCATTTCGGATCGCCGCCGACTATACTCTGACGCTTTCTCGCCATGGCCGACAACGCATTCTGTTTGGCACGGAGGAAGCCCCGTAAGACCGGTGCGACGAGGTTTCGGACCTGACCACCGCCGAATGTGGGATCTCGAATAAGGACCCGCCTATGACGTTTTCACCCTTGCGGCGGAGCTTTGCCTCACCAATTTTCACAAACTTTCGCATGTGACCTGGCGCCCCACGGCAAGAAGCAGAAAATCTACATCCTGCGCCAGCTGCTCACCTCGATCAGCGTCATCACACCGTTCAACCATCCGCTGAATCAGGCCGCCCACAAGATCGCGCTGTCGGTTGCGACTAACAACCGCATGGTTCTGAAGCCGTCCGAGCAAACCCCGCTGACGGCCGGTTGCTCGCTGACTTTCTTTGCGGGGCTGGGCTGCTGGGCGAGATGCTGTCGATCGTTACTGGCGACCCGAACGGGATCGGTGATTAGATGATTGCCAATTAGCATGTCGAACTGGTGACCTTCACCGGCGGCGTCGCCATCGGTAAACATATCTCGCGCACCGCCGGATATTAGCGCACGGTGTTTGAGCTGGGGGGCAATGATACGCTCATCGTCATGGAGTACGTGGACCTGCACTGGGCCGCAGCCCTCGCGGTTGCGGGGGCGTATAAAAACTCGGGGCAGCGCTGCACGGCGGTCAAGCGAGTACTTGTGTTCGACACTGTCACCGATGCTTTCGTAGAAACGGTGGTCGCGCGCACCAAGACGTTGACATGCGGTGATCCGATGGATCCGAATTCTGATATCCGGACAGTGGTTGACTCGGCTGCGGCAAAGCTTTTCGCGAGCCGGGTAAATGACGCTATTTTCGCGGGCGTAACTTTGCTTTGTGGCCATGTTCGCGACGGCGCGCTGTATCCATCAACGGTCATTGATCATGTGCCGGCGGATTGTGAGTTGGTCCACAAAGAAACCTTCGGGCCGGTTTGTCCGATCATTTGTTGCTGTGATATCGACCATTTGATCGAGGTCTCGAACGGAACCGCCAATGGCTTGTCCTCCGGTGTCTGCACCGACCGTCTCGATCACATTACCCGGTTGGTGAACGAACTTTGGGCAGGTACGGTCAATATCTGGGAGATGCCTGGATAAAGGATCGAAATGTCACCCTTTGGCGGTATCAAGGACCCGAGCCTTGGCTATAAGGAAGGCGTGCTGGCGGCAATGAAAAGCTTCACCAACGTAAAAATCTATTCGCTTCCCTGGTTCTGACAAGTCTTCAAAGCGAACCAGGTTGGGGAATTCGACCGCTTGGGCCAGCGCGCCTAAAACCGCTCGTGAGTCGTCTATCTAATAATCAGCCAGATCAACTCATCCCGTCGGTTCCGGTGCCGCAAATGATGGCGGCGATGGTTGAGTTTTCTGGCGCTTTGATCGCCCCGGT
>JAPKDN010000613.1 GCA_028822575.1 Alphaproteobacteria bacterium
CGCCAAGGCGCCGACGTGCTTGATGGGGGGGACGGCGCCGACGTGCTTTACGGCAATCATGGAGGCGACTCGATTACCGGTGGGGCCGGCAACGACATCGTCTTCGGAGGGCAAGACAACGACTCGATCTTCGGTGGTAGCGGTGATGACTTTCTCTACGGCAATAAAAACAATGACCTGATATACGGCGATAATGGCGACGATACGATCGATGGGGGCGGAGGCGACGATACGATGTTGGGTAGTTCCGGTAATGACCTGTTTCGCTTCACCACCGAGAGCGGTAACGACGTCATCACCGATGAGTTTGGTGCGCTGCTTTTCGACCGATTTCAGATCCAGACCAACATCAATGGAACTAGTGTCGCCACAGGCGCCGACGTGCTTGCGCGCATCACTGATAACGCGGCTGGCCAGGCCGTGATCGACCTTGGCAGCGGTAATACCGTCACCTTCCAAGGCGTTTCCGCTAACTATTTCATCCGTTCCGACTTTGAGTTCTTTTAGTGCATTTTAACCCTGGACTTAGGCATCCCAGTCGATCGCCTGACGCCAGGGCCAACTTGCCGAGTAACTCGCCGCCTTTAAGGTGAACAGATAGTGTTTCCCGTGTGGCTTATTTGTCCGCAAAATACCGTTGAACGTGTCACACAGTCCAAAAGGTGCAGCGACGAGAAGCGCTCCATCGGCATCGCTGGTAATGGCGACACAGGTGCCGGTCACCAGGAGACCAGAGATCCGGCGCATAGCGCTTAGCAGCGGCGCGTGGGGATGACCAAATCTCCGCTCGGATCAGAGATGAACACGCGCCTGATTGCGCACCTCGACTTCTATATTGCGATCCCCAAACAGAACTGCAGCGTCCTTTACCATAACGTCTCCGGCTTCATAGCTGGTGTCCTCGGCGTTGAAATAGAAAATGTCGTAATCCTTAATATTCTTGGTAACTGTGCGGTCAGACAACACATTCCAGACGGTTTGATATAGGCTTCCCGCGACCAATCATGCCTGGGGCGTCGTGAGAGTGTCTATCCGTTCAAAAACTGTCCGGTTGAAAGGATTGCAGCATGCGAGGTCGATGAGGTGCGTGGGTGTTCGTTCTGGGTGTTAGCTCGAGGGATGAACATATAGAACAGATACCGCGTCACCGATCTGGGCGCCATGGCGCGTGAGTGTATCAAGGTTTATCAATAGAAGGGGCTCACGCTTCTCGAAGGTTGGGTCATGGATATAGGTAGGTCGGCCAACCACTGATCCGGCGGAAGCGCTGGGTGGGCGGACCGTGCCGGTTCCCGGCCAGAAGGGATCTGGCCTGTTGTCAACGCTCCCGGCGGGCGCGGCCTATGGCACACGCCTAGGAAATGTGGAGGATGGACCCAGCGCCGGCGCGGATGGTCAGTTCTTCATGGTCCTCAACCCCGCCGCTTTCGACACGACTGGGTCATGGAAAACACAGACGGTTTGGTAAAGGAGATTCTTAAAAGCCGGTGGACTGCGACGCGGTCCCGCTGCCGGGCCGCCTGGAGTTCAATCTGATGGAGGGCTTCGCCGAGGGCGGCATTCTGCTCAATCAGGAAACACTCGAGAACATAAGAGCCGCCGCCAGGCAATCTGGCATCAACGTCTCGGAGCTGGACGGCCAGCGCCGGATTTCGACGGGTCAGTCAAATGCCTTCTTGATCCGGACCCAATCCTCGATCGCCGCCTCGTTGCCAGGTGTAAGTTGGACGGTGAACTGGCTATAGCCTGCATCGCGTAACGCCTCGACTCGCCCCTTGATGTCGCCCTCGGTGCCGGTGAAGGTGGTCTGATGGATCAGTTCCGGGGTAATGAACTGACGCTCGATATCCTTGACAAACATCAGATGGCCTCGGTGATTTTCCAGCCACGGCGCGTCCTTGGGCTCGAACTTTCGTGCGAGCTCCACATAGCCCGCAACCGCCGCGGCGACTGATTCTGGGACCGGGCTGCTGTTGGGAAGTCCCGCAAGGGCCTCGTCGGCGCAGCGATGTAGTAACACGGCGGCGCGTGGGCCCGCCTGGGCCATGGCGCGTGGTGAACCTGCGGTTTCCCCATCGGCCAGCACGCAACCGAGCACGAAAGCCGTAGCCTCGAGATCATCCCCCGCACGTCCCGCTTCGGCCCAGCTTTGTTGCATGCCTTTGAGACCCTTGATCCCGTCGGCGACATCATTGAAGAACAGGATCCAAGCAGCCCCAAGTTTAGCGGTAAGCGCCCGGCCACGCGGACCATAAGCTGAAATATGGAGCCCCACCGGATCGGTCGTGTTGATCAGCCCGGCACCAGGGTTGAGGAACCGGATCTTGCGCGGCTTGCCGTCCAACTCGGTTTCGATGGTCTCCTCGGCGAGCATGCCCATTACGACGCGGATATATTCTTCCATTTCTGAAAGCTTGAGCGCGCCCAGCCCCATGGCCCGGCGTCCGGTGAACCCGGTGCCAACGCCGAAATCAATACGCCCCGGCGCAAGTTGATTCAGGGTAGCGAAGGCATTAGCGCTAACCGCCGCGATCCTATTGGAAGGGATCAATACACCGGTGCCAAGCCGAATACGGCTGGTTTTTAACGCCGCGGCACCCATGGCGACAAAACAATCGGCGCTCAACATCTGGGTGTCGTAGAACCAGGCATGGGAGAATCCCAGCGCCTCGGCCCGCTCCACTACTTTGTAGGAATCGGCCGATGTGGCGAGCGCTATTCCAAAATCCATCGCTTCTTCTCCGAAGTCGTTCCACTTCATAAGGAAAATTATGAAGCACGAAAAGTCGTAACTTGTCATCACGCGTCCTGACGATTTCGAGGCGGAACAACAACACCAACAACATCAACAACGACAACAACAGCCACAACGACAACAACAGCAACAACAACAGCACCACCAACACCAACAAT
>JAPKDN010000614.1 GCA_028822575.1 Alphaproteobacteria bacterium
AAGAAAATTGTATTCATCGAAGAGCGCTACTTCGGCGGGACATGCCCCAATCGAGGATGCGCGCCAAATAACATTCTAGATGCGGCGTCCCATGCTCTGGATGAAATTGAAATCGTGTTCGCACACGCTGTTATCGTTGGCAAGACAAACCCAGATTAGGCTGACCTGATCGCCAGTGAGCAAGCAATGATCTTCTCGGGGTGTGTAGTGATGCACTGGTCGGTGTACCCCAGATATCGCCGCAGGCAACTCACGAAGGTCGCGTCGTTGGCAATAACATTGTCAACGTTCCAATGTTGAGCCCGAATTATTTGGCCGCGCCGTTTGGGGTTTCTCCGTTCCAGTCGACGCTGGCGTCGGGCTTGCCGCGGCAGGGGCAAATGATGCTGGGATCGATGTCGAGGTGACCGTCCCCGATATGATGGGTTGGTCCTCAGGCCACACCTGCGCAGAGATGGTAACCTGGACGAAGGCCTTGGCTATTAGAATTAGTGATCGTTTTGTCAGTGCCCATATGTTGGGGCACAGCGGTGAGGAGCTTATTCATGTTTTGCCACGGCGATGGGGCACATCATCACGGCAGGCGCCATGCGAGATCAGCTATTTGCCTTCCCTACGATCCCTGCCGATATCAAGAGAATGAATTAGGTCGTGGCTTAGCTGCGGCCGGCGCGGACTAGCTTCCCAGGTAGCTCGCCGGTGTGTTCGCCCTTTTCAAAGACCGGTTCGCCCGCCACCAAGGTCATCGAATAACCATCGACCTTCTGGATCAACCGGCGCCCGCCAGCGGGAAGGTCGTGCGCGAGTTCAGGTGGTCGAATACGAAGCCCTGCATGATCGACGACATTGATATCGGCGCGCATCCCGGGCTCGAGGCGGCCACGATCAGCAAAGCCAAAGAAGTCGGCGTTGTCGGCGGTTTGTCGCTTAACCAACCACTCGAGGGGAAGCTGGTCGCCGCGCGTTCGGTCACGCGCCCAGTGCGTCAGCAAGTAGGTCGGCATGCTGGCATCGCAAATGATTCCGCAATGCGCGCCACCGTCGCTCAATCCGACCAGCGTCCCGGGCGCCGTTAGCATCTCGCGGATCGGCTCATGATCTCCGGTCACGTAGTTGGTGACAGGGAAGAACAGGGTGCGCTGGCCATCGTCCGCCGTCAGGTAGTCATAGGCGAACGCCGCGGGCGTCGTGCCGGCAGCCGCTGCCATGTGCGCAACGCTGAGACTATCGTCGGGCTCGTATTCCGGTGGGTCGCCGAGGATATAGAGACGATCCCACCGGGTCATGGCGTAGCGATGCGGCGGCGACAGAGGATCCAACAAGTGCTGTGCGGACTCTTCATTGAGGATTGCGGCACGCACACCAGGTTCCTTCAGTCGCGCGAGGCGGGTCTCCGGATCAAGTTTTGACAGAGCCGCAAAAGACGGGCGTGCACTAAACGGGGTCATCGACGTTAGCAATCCGAGGATCAGCCCAACTGGTCGACAAGCAACCTGGGCGGCTACTGGTAGCCCGTCGTTTTGGGCTGCTTGGACGCCGGCCATCAGTCGCGTCCAACGCAAGGGGTCGCTCAACCTGTCGGTCAAGAGGAACCAGACCGGGCGGCCCTGCTCACGCGCTTGCTTGCGAATCCAATCAAACTCAATGTCCTCGTCAACAAAGTCGGACAGCATGCCAAAAGCGCCGCGACCAATTGCACCGAGCGCCTCGCCAATGCCGAGGAACTCGTCAACCTGCGCGAAATAGGCTGGCACGTTCTCGCCGCTATACGTCCGGTGTAGGTCGGTGCGAGATGTCGTGAAGCCAAACGCGCCAGCGCGGAGCCCTTCTTCTACAATTTGCCGCATGGCGGCGATATCGACGGCAGTCGCCGGTTCGTGCCGCAGCGCGCGTTCGCCCATGACGAAAACTCGTACCGGATGATGTGGTACTTGTGCCGCTATATCGATGGCGCGAGGTTGGCGTTCAAGCGCGTCGAGAAACTCAGGAAAGCTTTCCCAATCCCATTTGAGGCCCTCGGAAAGTACAATCCCAGGAATGTCTTCAACGCCCTCCATCAGGTCTATCAGACGGCCCCGGTCCTCCGGCCGGCAGGGCGCGAATCCAACCCCGCAGTTGCCGAACATGATTGTTGTGGCGCCATGCCAAGAGGACGGCGCCAAAACCGGGTCCCACGTGGCCTGCCCGTCATAATGGGTGTGGACGTCAACCCAACCTGGCAGTACCAGTTGTCCGTCGGCGTCGACTTCGCGCTTGCCTGGGCCCGCCTTCCCGCCGACTTGCGTCAAGATTCCTCTGTCGATCACGACGTCACCAGCTACCCGGTCAGCGCCGCTCCCGTCGACGATAGTACCACCGCGAATAACGAGATCGTGCATGTCGGTTCCCGCCTGCGCCGTTACTCGGCGGCCTCGCGGGCGCCCTCCCATTTCAGCAGCTTTTGGCCCAGCAGACGGCCAAAGGTTATGGCAGGGAGCATCGACATCCCGCTTAGGTATGTCTTGCCAGATAGGCGCGCCTTCCCGAGCACTTCGCCGGAAGCAAAGAGATTAGCGATTGGCTTGCCTTCGGTGTCGACGACACGCAAATCATCATCGAGATCGAGCCCGCCGGGGCTCAAAACTGTGAACCCAACAGCACGGATGGCGAGGTAGGGGCCGGTGTTGATCGGTCGCGGCAGCGACTCCCGACCGAACTCGGAGTCGCTTCCAGATTCGACGGCTTCGTTGTAGGTCGCGATGGTTGCTTTGAGATTGGCCGCATCGACCCCGCATTGAGCGGCCAGCTCCACAATTGTGTCCCCCTTGTAATAGGACGCATGATTGCCGAACAACTTTTCCGCATGCTCACGTTCGATGTCCGCGTGGAAATGCGGCGAATTCTGACGGATGCCTTCGTCAAACACGATAA
>JAPKDN010000615.1 GCA_028822575.1 Alphaproteobacteria bacterium
CATCACTGGCTGCCGCCGCGAACTGTACTTGTAAAAGATTGCGCCACATCTCCTCCTGGCTCCCGCGCAGAACCACAACATCGTTCGGGTGGACAAATGGTGGCCGGGATATAACCCAGCGTCGGAAGCGCAGAACCTCATCGACGGTTCCGATAATATCCGGGCCAGCGCCCATCACGTCTCCAAGATGGATCACCCGGTCACCACGCTGAAACCGCGCCTCAATACCGGCATGGACCTCCCGTAACCGAGGCGCGTCACCACGCACCGCCGCGACCGCCCAAATTCGACCTTCAAGGCGCAGTACCGAGAAATGGGTTCTATCCAGATCCAACGTTGAAATCACCTTTAGATGCTACCTCAATCCTGCCGGATACAGACAACGGGCGATAAAAACATTCAGGCCTCGGAGGTAAAAACGACGCCAAAAAGGGCGCCGTTCTCGCCAAACCGTGCCCGCCTAGGTAACGTTCATGATCTTCTCAAGCCTCGTCGCGGCGGTTTCCTCGTCGATCTTTTCGATCGCCGCGAATTCTCGTGCCAGACGATCCATCGCCGCCTGATACATCTGCCGTTCGCTGTAGGACTGATCCGCCTGAGAGGTGTTACGCCGCAGATCACGAATCACCTCGGCGATCGAGACCGGATCACCCGAATTAATCTTGGCCTCATATTCCTGAGCACGCCTGGACCACATGGTTCGCCGTACCCGTGCGCGCCCCTTGAGCTTGGTCAAGGCCACGTCCATCTGCTTTCGCGAACTTAGACGCCGCAAGCCCGAATTCTGAGCCTTTGTGACGGGAATACGTAATGTCATACGGTCATGCTCGAAATTGATCACCAATAGATCAAGTTCAGTTCCCGCGATTTCCTGAGTTTCGGTTCCAAGGATCTTCCCAACCCCATGGGTCGGGTACACAACGAAGTCGTCGGTTTTGAATTCCATATTTTTCGTCATCCGTGCCGTCTCTTTAATCAACCACGCCCGTCCCGCTGCGGTCTCAGCTTTACCGTTCTGCCCACCTCAACGCATAGGATTAGGCAAAAGCAGCAAACATGGCCCTATAGCCACGTTACCTGCCAGAGATCCGACCTTCATCGGGAACCGGAAAAAGGTCGTCGATACCCCCTACCGGTAGCGACTACATATCACAATATAGGCACAATTGGTAGGGGGTCGAAAATTACGGAAATTCCGTGCGCCATTCTAAGAAATGACGGCGGGTAGGCCATGTCGTGCTCAGTTACCCTTACCAGGCTTCTCGCTGAAGAACTTTTCGAACTTACCGTCCATGCCCTCATAGGACTTGGCGTCCTCAACGTGAGGGATCATCCGGACGATATTCGGCCATTCCTCGGCAAACTTGCGATTATGTTCCACCCACTCCTCTGCACCAGCCTCTGTGTCCGGCAAAATCGCCTCGGGCGGGCATTCCGGTTCACAAACACCACAATCTATACACTCGTCAGGATGAATAACGAGCATGTTCTCACCCTCGTAGAAACAATCCACCGGACAAACCTCTACACAGTCCGTGTATTTGCACCGGATGCAGTTGGCGTTGACGATATACGTCATGGTCCCAGATTCCCTTCCAGCAGGCTTGCGCCGAAACCTCGTAATGAATTCCCACCTAGCCCGCAAGCCCCAGTTTAACAAGCGACCGTTTGCGGGCGGCGCCACTGTCCCGATCATCCACGAACATGAGGCCAGCCATACGGCGCATCAATTGCGCTTCGAAAGCGTGTAGGACGCCATCGGCGTAGCAAACCTCCCAAAGCATTTCCATCAGATCAATGCGCTCTGCATCGTCGAACGACTCGCGCAATACCTTAGTGTAGCGATAGATGTCGTTGCTCGTATCCAAGTCATCTGCGGCCTCGTCCAGCACGGCGCGGGCCGATGCCTCGTCCATAGAAAATCGCTCAACCATGAGACGGAGCATCGCGTCGTCCTCACCTTGATCAAGCTGTCCGTCCAGCCCCGCCGCGCGCGCTAGCAACGCCGCACATGCCAGTCTGGCCGGCTCGGCACTTAGAGGCGCCTCCTCCGGGGTGGGTTGGCGCATAGCTTCGATCGCAGACTTCAATCTACTCAACATTTCCCAGTCTCTCCCAAACAAGTTATCAGATACGACCGATTGCCACGGACAGCGTCATGAACTACATGTGCCGTCATGTTGGACTTGTCATCAGAAAACTCTTCGAAGGCGCGTCGAGACTCGCCCTCGGCGCGGCGTAACGCCCAGGCGATACTCGATGTGCTGCGCCGCGTCCTGCCGTTAACGGGCACGGTTTTAGAGATTGGTAGCGGCACGGGCCAGCACGCCGCCAGTTTCGCGGGACCTCTCGCGCCTAGACTCTGGTTGCCAAGCGATCCAGATGCCGACCAAAGAGCCAGCATCATCGCCTGGACCACGGATATGGAAGAACCAAAACCGCTTCCGCCGCGCATCATCGACGCCGCCTCCGCCGAGTGGGACGTCCGGGCTGGGGATAATATCACAGCAATAACCTCAGCCAATGTCGTGCATATCTCTCCCTGGGCGACGTGCATGGGCATCGTCGCCGGCGCTGGGCGCATTCTGTCCACCGGCGGGGTGTTGCATTTTTATGGCCCTTTCAAGCCCGGCGGCGCCCACATCACCAACAGCAACGCCGACTTCGACGCCACCTTGCGGGCGCACGACCCAGCCTGGGGGATCCGAAATCTAGACGATATCGAAGCGTTGGCGACGGCGGCGGGGTTGAAACTTGATCAAGTCATTGAGATGCCGACGAACAACTATTCGGTCGTGTTCAAACGGCTCTAGGCTTTGACCTATCCGACCATCCGTTTAACCAGCGGCTTTACCGTCAATCCCTGCACGATGATCGAGAACAGCACGACGCCATAGGTGATGG
>JAPKDN010000616.1 GCA_028822575.1 Alphaproteobacteria bacterium
AGCGCGATGCGAGAAATGACGGAGAACCTGTGGCGGCGCATGGATGCGATTGAACGCTTTGCCGCTGACGTGGCGCACGAAATCAAAAACCCACTGACGTCAGTGCGAAGCGCCGTCGAAACCGCGTCCCGGCTTGATGATCCGTCACAACGGGAAAAATTATTTGCGATCATCCTCGATGACGTCGATCGGTTAAACCGTCTCATCACCGATATATCCGAGGCATCGCGGGTCGATTCAGAATTAGGCCGCCAGGAACTCGAAGCCGTCGATATAGGCCAAATCTTGCACGCGTTGAGTAATGTCTATATAGCGACCGATCGCATCGGAGGCCGAAGTCTGGTTTGCGAGATCGCTGGTGATGCCGACCCTCTAATCGTCAGCGGACGGGAAGATCATCTCGTCCAGGTGATGCGAAATCTGTTGGACAACGCAATAACATTCTCCCCGAAGAATGGGCGGATCGCCATTCATGCAGTGTCTTCCCCTTCCAGGGTAACGATCATGGTCGACGATGACGGCATTGGCGTCCCCGACGGCAACCTCGAAACGATTTTTGACCGGTTTTATTCGGAACGCCCGACCGGCGAAAAATTCGGCACACATTCCGGTCTAGGCCTTTCCATCTGTCGACAGATTGTCGCGGCGCACCAGGGATCGATACATGCCGAGAATCGACGGTCCCCTAACGGCCAAATCCTGGGCGCGAGGTTTGTTTTGATTCTTCCCAAGACAACCGGTGAAAACCGACGCAGTACGGATTGACAAATCTCTCTTGCGGGGCGAGCAATGCATTATGGAACGGGTCTATGGGACATGTATCGCGATTGATGGCAGAGCCGTGCTATTACGCGGCCCTTCGGGGAGCGGCAAATCGGACTTGGCGCTCCGGGTCGTCGAGGCGGGAGGGACATTAGTTGCCGACGATCAGACGATCCTCGTGCGCGAACAGGACCGGCTCGTTGCGACCTGCCCGGATACAATTTCGGGCCAGATCGAAGTGCGGGGAGTGGGAATCATTCCGGTGGCCACCACACGTCGCGCGCCGCTCGCGCTGGTGATGGATTTGGTCCCCAGCGAGCAAATCGATCGTTTTCCCGAGCTAAGGCATTGTCGATACCTCAATATCGACATACCGTTAATGAATATCACGCCATTCCAGGTTTCAGCCGCCGCCAAGGTCAAATTGGCCTTGAAATTGGTGGAAAACCGATGATCCCCGTCTTGGATACAGGGTCGAGATGACGCGCATGACGGACGAACCCACTGTGCGGCAGGAAACTTCAAGCAAGAATGGACGGGTGATCCTTGTGACCGGACTTTCTGGCGCGGGGCGTACGACCTGTCTGAAAACCTTGGAAGATAGTGGCTTTGAGGCAGTGGATAACCTCCCACTTTCGCTGATGCCCGCCCTGCTGACGCCCTTTGCTGAAGGCCATCACCCCAACCCCCCGAACATGATTGCGGTCGGTGTCGATACCCGAACCAGGGACTTCGATGCCGAGTCCTTTCTCGCGAACCTGGATCGGTTACGTGGTAATGGCGTCTCGGTCGCCGTCGTGTTCCTTGATTGTGATGACGAAATATTGATCCGAAGATTTACCGAAACCCGCCGCGTTCATCCCCTCGCGAAGGATCGCCCGATCGCCGATGGCATTCGCATGGAACGTAATTTGTTGGCGCCAGTAAGAGATCGCGCGGATATCGTGATCGACTCCTCACATCTCTCGCTTCCAGATTTTCGGCAGATCCTAACCAATGGCCTCGACGTCGCTGGCTCGCGAGACCTGACGATCACAGTAACATCATTTGGGTTCCGTAATGGCTTGCCGAGAGAGGCAGACATGGTATTTGACGTTCGTTTTCTGTCGAATCCACACTACGACGAAGCGCTTCAACCACTTGATGGTCGCGACGGGAAAATCGGCAAATTCATCCGAAGAGACCCCGGTTTCCAAGGTTTTTTCGATCGCCTAACAGCGTTCATGGATCCACTGCTTCCACGGTACGCGGATGAGGGTAAGAGTTATCTCACGGTTGGCATTGGTTGCACCGGTGGCAGACATCGGTCTGTCTTCGTCGCGATAGCGCTAGCGGAATGGCTGCGTGCAGCAGGCCATGGCGTCACGCTTCGGCACCGGGACTTGGCCGTCGCTGTTGAGAGCTGAACGACACTGTTGAACAAAGTGACGACAGTTTCAGGGGGACATTAGCAATGGCGGATTCAAGCGCTGGCAAACCAATCGGGATCGTTTTGGTGACCCATGGTGCATTGGCGGAAGAATTGCGCCTCGCCATGGAGCATGTGGTCGGTGCCCAGGAGAACACCTCCACCGTATGCATCGGCCCCGACGACGATATGGAACGTCGGCGCGATGAAATTCTAAGCTCCGTCAAGTCAGTGGAATCAGGTAGTGGCGTTGTCGTGCTGACAGACATGTTCGGCGGCACACCGTCAAATCTCGCGATTTCAATAATGGAAAACTCGAATGTCGAGGTGATAGCTGGCGTGAACCTGCCTATGTTTGTCAAACTTGCGAGCGTACGAAGCAAGGTGGATCTCGCCAACGCTGTCTCGCAGGCGCGAGACGCCGGCCAGAAATATATCATGGTCGCGTCCCACGTTCTGAGAGGCGTCTCGTGAGCCAAATAGATGGCGACCGCGCGGAACGATCGGTCACAATCATCAACCAACGCGGACTGCACGCGCGCGCTGCGGCCAAATTTGTAAAACTGGTTGGAGAATTTTCATCTGTCGTGGAAGTAACCAAGGACGGTGAGACGGTATCCGGTGGCTCTATAATGGGGTTAATGATGTTGGCGGCCTCAACGGGTTGCTCTATCCATATTTCCGCATCCGGCGCTGACGCGAATGCCGCTGTCGAAG
>JAPKDN010000617.1 GCA_028822575.1 Alphaproteobacteria bacterium
TCGTTGATCTGCGCGGTTTTGGACCAAACTTTTCCCTTCCAGATCATTTTGTCCGGATCAGGAAAGCTTAAATCTAGATACTCATAGTCGGACCCCTCGCCATAAAGGCGCCCGTCAATTGCGAAGTCGGAGCCTTTGCCTTTCGGCTTGATTTGAAGAGGCATTCCGTCGCCGAACAGATAAAGCTTGCCATCTTTTTCCCGGATACTCGCGAATTCATTCTCATCGTCACATTTAAAAAGCCCCGGCAGGGATTGAATTTGATCGTCCGAGATTGACGTATATTTGGTTCGGGGCTTGGGAGGGTTGCCCATGTTGTGGGCTGCCAAAGCCAAACGCAGCCCATCCTCCGTGACCCGATTGGCCACGTTGTTACTGCAATCAAGCGTCGATATTGCAAGCATTCCGATGCCGGCCTGTGGCATGACCGAAAGCTGTGACGCGAAACCATAGACGGCGCCGCCGTGGCCTACGGATAGCCAGCCATCAATTTCGCTAACGCCGAAACCAAGCCCATAACCCCGGAGCCCCGCATAACCGGCGGGTCGTTGTCCAACAACTTGCCACATTTGTGCAAGTGAGCTGGGCGAAACGATTCTTTGTCCGTCCGGTGTGAAGCCGCCGCGCATAAGGGCCATCATGAACTTTTCCATGTCCGGCAAGGTCGCGTAAATGTTGCCAGCCGGTGCACCACCCAGATCGAAGACTGGGGCGGGGGTGTCGCCGTCCAGCGTCCACATAGATGCCGGTGCGAGATTGGCCAGGATCTCAGGCGTTGACGCGATCACACTGTCGTTCATGCCCAAAGGTTCCAGCACATTGGTCGTTAGATAATCTGAGTAGGATTGCCCGGAGACCCGTGAAACTACCTCGCCGACGATCCCTATCCCGGCATTTGAGTAGCTGAACACACCTTTGGACGGATCGTTCTTCAAAACAACATTGGTCAGTTCGCTTACGGTTTGCGACAAAGGCGGATTGCCTACGTCCAGATAGTGTCCACTTTTTGGCTCCCGGATCATACCTGACGTGTGGCTCAGTAGTTTACGCAGTGTAACATCATCCCCAAAAGGGCCGGGGGTGTTGCTGCGAAAGGGGTTTTTTGGCTCAAACCCCGGTAGATAAGCCGACACCGGAACGTCGATGTCGACCAGCCTTTTCTCGACCAACTGCATCAAGCAGATTGATGTAAACATCTTGGTTTGCGAGGCAATGCGAAACCGGGTCTTGTCCGACAAACTATTTTCGAGGCCGCGGCGTTGAACATGGCCACGTGCAAGTGCTTCATCCCGCCCAACCAGAGTATATGAAATCGATGGAATTTCTTTGTCTTCGACTTCAAACCGGATGAGGGACTCTATGTGTTCCCGCAGATTGGCATTCGTGACGGACATAGCAAACACCTCTATTTTTGCACGATGTGCGGATCAAGAATATCTCTTAGCGCGTCGCCAACAAGGTTCCAGGAAAAGACAAAAAAGAAGATTGCGGCACCCGGGAAAAACAGCGTGTACCAGTATTTGAACGGATCATCGCCCTGACCGACGATCCAGTTTCGTGAATAACTGATGAACTGACCCCAGTCGGCATAGCCTTGCTCAGTCCCCACGCCCAAAAAGCTAAGCGCGGATGCTGCAAGAACCATGGATCCGGTCGCCATAGTCGCCAGCACCAGGACAGGATAAAAAGCGTTTGGAAGGATGTGACGAAATATCAAAAGGAAATTGGACGTGCCGTACGTACGGGCAGCATGGATATAGTCCATCTCTTTGACCCGCAGGATCTCGCTTCGGATTACACGCGCGTAACTCATCCAGCCAAATGCCGAAAGGGCGATGATCATTGGGCCAAGCCCCTTGCCCAGCAAGGTCGTCAAGACCATCGCCGCAATCAGGAATGGTACCGCCATAAACACATCAACAAGACGCATAAGAACTTCGTCGATAATTCCGCCATAAAACGCAGCCACCGAGCCGACAGAAATCCCAATGATTGAGGATACGGATACAACCCCAAGTCCAACCTTAAAAGCGGTGCGCGTTCCCCAGACGAGACCATAATAAATGTCGTATTGTCCTTGGGTCGTGCCGAAGAAATGCTCCTTAGAAAGGGGCTCCGGCGTCGCCCAAAACGAAGCCCGAGGCGTATCGTATGGACTAAGCTGATAGGCTTCTGGGGGTGCCAGTACAGGTGCTAGAATTGCGACAACCACGAAAAAAAGCAGCAGCAAAATTCCAAAGAGGGACAATGGATTTCTAAATAGGTACTTGAATATCTTCATTTCAGGATCACCCTGGGATCGATCAGCGGATAAAGAAGATCGACAACCAAATTTATCACCACGAGGACCACAGCAAAATACAGTGCAAATCCCAAAACGGCCGGAAAGTCGAGGTTTGCAGCGGCCGTGGCTGCAAATTGGCCGAGGCCGTGATAGTCAAAAATCGTCTCAGTGATCACCACGCCGCCCATCATGTAGGCAAGTTCCATACCGGCCATTGTTACGACCGGTAACAGCGCATTTCTACGCGCGTGTTTGTTTTCAATCACTCTGCGTTCCAATCCTTTCGCGCGAGCGGTCCGGATATAATCCTGACGTAGCGTCTCCAGCATACTCGTGCGCATCACACGAGTCATGTTTGCAAGGTTTACATATGTCAGTGTGATCACCGGCGCGATCAAATGTCGAAGGGAATCAAAGAAAATTGGCCAGCGCCAGTTCATCGCGGCATCTATAAGATTGGACCCGGTATAACGGACAAAATCCGGACTGCTAACTTCGGTGGACGCCCATTGCGACAACCTCCCCGGCGGTAGCCAGTCCAAGAAGCCATAGAATATTAAGAGCATGATAAGTCCGAATACGAATGTCGGGAATGACCAGCC
>JAPKDN010000618.1 GCA_028822575.1 Alphaproteobacteria bacterium
CGGGCCGCCTGGCGCATTGCGTTGCCACCCGCCGTCACCAACAACCGCCAAACCACGCAACGATGCCCCACCGTGATCGTCTCGAAGTTTAGCCGCCGCCCCCATAACGAACCCCACATGTTCGCAAGAATTGAATCAAAAATCCTTGATATTGGAATCCTAAAAGTGATTCACAATCCACGAAGGTTGATATCAGGTGGCAGGCAAAAAATTAAGTCATTGGTCCGAAACCGCCCACCAGACCCAACATGGGAGCTCGAAGGTGATGAACGATGTTTGAGCACACGGCCTCTACCGAGCAGAAATTGACCCACGGTACTCGTGTACGACCCAAATCGACACGGCGAATAGCCCAACTGCACCCGCCTGGTGAGCCGCCGCGAGATCGATCGGCACGACGAAAAGGAGTGTGGTTATCCCTAATGCCGCCTGAACGAGAACTGCCCCCGCAAGAGCATGTGCCGGTAGTCGTCGCTGCGGAGGCAGGTCGGACCGAGCCACTCTGAAAAGTAACGCCATCACAATCACCACGGTCACCACGGCCATCACCCGATGATGGAACTGAATCGCCGCCGGGTTTTCCAGCGCGTTTAACCACAAGGGCGACAAATTCGCATAGTCGGGCGGAAGGAGTCCCCCCGCCATCAAGGGAAACGTGTTGTAGATCATACCCGCGTGCATGCCCGCGACCATCGCGCCCACGAGCACGGTGACTGATACCAGGACCATCACGAGCAACGCGTGGCGATAAAAAGTCCTGGGCACGGCGCAGCCTTCCCGTGAGGCAAGGCTAAGCCCTGTCCACAGCAGTGCGCCCAAAATCAGAAAAGCTATGCCTAGATGCGCCGTCAGGCGGTACTGACTGACGGCGGGATCGTCGACCAAACCGCTTTTTACCATCCACCACCCAACGGCGCCCTGAAGGCCGCCGAGCACAAATAAGATCAGAAGCCTTGGAATGAGTGATGCCCGCACCCGGCCACTAATTAGGAGCCATGCGAAAGGAATGACAAAGGCCAGACCTATGAGCCGGCCCCACAGGCGATGAACATATTCCCACCAAAAAATCTGGCGAAAATCATCTAACCCCATCCACGCATTGACCTTCAAGTACTCAGGTGAATTTTGGTAAAGCGCGAAAGCTCGGAGCCAAGCCTCTTCGCTTAAGGGCGGCAACCACCCTATCAGAGGGCGCCATTCCACCATGGACAATCCAGATCCGGTGAGGCGCGTGATTCCACCGATGACCACCATGATCGCGACCATCCCCGCGACACTAAAGAGCCACATACCAATCGCGCGATCTGTTTCAGCGCGTACATCATGAGGCCACACGATCGTCTCCACGTAGGGCTAATTGATCTTTTGTTGTACATTGGAGGGTCTAGCGCAATGTTTTACCCGGCATCACCGAGTTAATCCGTCTTCCCAGGTTTTGGCTTTTCGCCGATCCCCTCCTCAGGAACCTTGCAGGTCAATGCGACTTGATAAAGCCGGTGCTGCTCATAAGCCTCGCGCTCGCTGACATATTTGTCGACCGATCCCTCGGTCAAATACTCTATCGATTTTTGCTTGTCAGCATATTCGACACTCGCCTGAGCCACGGTTACGCCGGGCGGCAACGGCGTGATCAATATTTCCACCAGATCTCCCGGCAGGTCACGCGTATTTGTCGGGCCAAAGATCGGCAAAACCAGGTGGGCACCGGGTTCAACCCCTTGCTTAGCCAATCCTTGTCCGATGTCCTCGCGGCAGTAATCGAGGCCAACTTCCGTCGCTACATCAGCGAGGCCTGCCACGCCGAGAGTCGTATTTACCAAGAACCTCAAACCTGAAAGCTTGGCGCCCGCCGCATCTCCGGCCACCACGGCGCCGAGAATCGAAAACGGTTCGGTGAGATTGCGCGCCGCGTTCGAAAGCGCAATTTCTGCTACATCTGGCGTAACAAACTTGTAAACCTTGACAGCAGGATCAATTATTCCCTGACGCAAAAGCCGATTTACCGCCGCGATGGGGCGATTGATAAATTCGAGCGGATCCGACCGTTTCTCGGCCCCGTGACTCGAAAAATCCTCCTCAGACGGTGATGGCACCCCATTGGCCGACTGTGCCGAAACGTCGCCAGTAGACCCCATGGTTAAGAACAAAACGAAAAGACATCCAAGCATCCATATTATGGTCTGACGCATAAATCGTCCTCATGTAGGCCTAATTATCGATCATTGCCGGTAAACTACCGCACCGGACCGCTGACGCAAATACCACGCGGCCACTTTTGAAAGATGGTGACATGCGCGTACTTATTCAACGGATCGCCGAAGCAAGGGTGGATGTCGGCCAACGATGCATCGGGGCTATTCGAGAGGGTTTACTGGTCTTTTTTTTGCGCGGTGAACGGCGATGAAACCAGTGAGGCCCAACAGTTGGCCACCAAGCTTTCCAAGCTGAGGATACTCGAGGATGACGCAGGCAAGATGAATCGATCCGTAACTGATATCGAGGGATCCGTCTTGGTGGTCAGCCAATTCAGATTGGCTGCCAATACACGCCAAGGCAAAAGACCCAGCTTTATTTCTGCCGCGCGCCCAGACAGCGCTATCCCTCTTATGGTCGCCTTCATCTGCACATTGGAAAGTTTGGGACTAGTTGTCGAAACCGGTGAATTCGGAGCGAGCATAGCGGTTCATCTGATCAATGACGGCCCTTGTGGCGATATGGATCGACACAAGGGAGTAAGAACGGCACGAATTTTGCGTAAATCTTGCCCGAGCCCACCGTTTTGAACATGGTCGCTGGAAAACTGTCGTGAACCCATCGTTAAGATCAAAGATCCTATTTGTGCCCTTGCTCTTTATCCTCGAATTATCTGCTTGTGC
>JAPKDN010000619.1 GCA_028822575.1 Alphaproteobacteria bacterium
ACTAGTCGCTTCATCGAGCAACAGAACAGCGGGATCGCGCAAGATCGCCCTTGCGATCGCTAGGCGTTGACGCTGACCACCGGAAAGGCGTACGCCCTTTTCGCCCAAATCCGTGGCGAAGCCTTCTGGAAGCTTTTCAATAAACTCCAGCGCGTGGGCGGCGTCCGCGGCGGCTCGGATCTCGGCATCACTGGCGCTTGGCCGGCCATAGCGGATGTTCTCCGTCACATCGGCAGAAAAAATCACCGCATCCTGCGGTACCAGACCAATCCGGGCCCGCGCATCCTTGGGATCGGTATCGACCAAAGCCACCCCGTCTAAACGGACAACGCCGGATTTGGGATCATAGAATCTAAGAAGTAACTGAAACACCGTGGTCTTCCCGGCCCCGGACGGGCCAACAAGGGCAATGGTCTCGCCCGGATTAACGGTCAGGGAAAACGCATCCAGCGCCGCCTGGTCCGGCCTGGAAGGGTATCGAAACTCAACATCGTCAAATTCGACCCGGCCTTCCGCCGGGGTAGGCAAGAGTACTGGATTGGTCGGCGCTGCGATCTCGGCATGGGTTGACAGCAAGTCCATGAGACGATCCATCGCGCCCGCCGCCCGCTGCAGATCGCCGAGAACCTCGGACAAGGCCCCAGTCGATCCCGCGACTACGATGGCGTAAAAAACGAACGCCGACAATTCGCCCGGCGTGATACGGCCGGACAAGACATCACGTCCACCGATCCAAAGGACAATCGTTACCGCGCCAAAGACGAAGGCGATAACGATCGCTGTTAATGCCGCTCTGTTTCGCACCCGATACACGGCGGTGTTGAAGGCATCCTCCACCCTTTTTGCAAACCGGTCGCGATCCACCGACTCGTGCCCAAAGGCCTGGACCACGCGGATCCCATTAAGTGTCTCCTCGACATAGGCGCCAACATCGGCGACCCGGTCCTGGGAGGCGCGGCTGAGCCGGCGCACGCGACGGCCGAGCAATACGATGGGAACCACCACCAGCGGAATGACAAGCAACACCAGACCCGCCAGTTTTGGGCTGGTCACCAAAAGCATCACCAACCCCCCAGCGAACATAAGCGTGTTGCGCAGCGCGATCGATACCGAAGAGCCGACAACGGTCTGGACCAAGGTCGTGTCGGTGCCGATGCGCGATATCAACTCGCCGGTCCGGCGCGACTCAAAGAACGTCGCGCTAAGACCGACCACATGATTGAACAGCGCGCTCCGCAAATCGGCGATGACACGCTCACCAACCCAGGAGATAAAAAAGAAACGGGCATAGCTGGCGGCGGCCAGAACCAGTACCACACCACCCAGGACAATCACCGCCCGGTCCAGCAATACTGGGTCTCCAACCGCGAACCCCATATCGATCAAGAACCGCAACCCGGTTCCCATGGCCAATACCGTACCGGCCGCGATCATCAATGCGATCGCCGCGCCAACCAATTGCCAGCGATAAGGTGACATATAGGGCAATAACATCCGAAGCGACGACAGATCGCGTTGCCGCTCGATTGTTGGGTCATCCTTCAGACTCACGTTGTCTCAACCAGATAGGGTGCGATAGCAAGTAGCATATGAGCCGACCAGGGCGAACACAACGCTTCGGCGTCATCACGATCAAAAGACCCGGTTTCCCCTTGTGCCTGTGGGCGGAAACCGCTATACCCCGCGCCCTACCCTGAAGACTCTACAATTAGAGGCGCACCGGCCCGGGAGCAGGCACGATGAAGGCGGATATTCACCCTGAATACCACGAGATCACCATCGTTATGACTGATGGTGAGGAATACACCACCAAATCGACCTGGGGTGCGGCGGGAGACGTGATGCGCCTGGACATCGACCCCAAATCACATCCGGCATGGACCGGCGTACGTCGAATTCTCGATCAAGGCGGTCGTGTTGCACAGTTCAACAAGCGCTTTGCCGGACTAGGCATAAAAAGCTAGGCTGAAGACATTTGCGTTATCGCGGGCCGGGGCTTTCGAGCGTCCACTGATCACTTCTAGATAATGATCCACATGGTTTCAGTTGGAAATCGCCTGTGCGCCGTCCAGATAATAGGTCTCGCCAGTGGCGAAAGGGATATCCTCGTCGATCAAAGCAGCCACGAAACGCGCAACTTCCTCGGGCTCACCCGGGCGGCCAAGTGGGATAGCCTTGGCGATGAATTCGCGAAATTTTTTGCTTTCCATATGAGGCTTGTTGAGGTCCGTCAGGGTAAAACCAGGCGCAACGTCGATGACGCGGATTCTATCGCGGGCCCATTCCACGGCGAGACACCGCGTGATCGCTCCAACAGCCGCCTTCGCGGCGCAATAGGCGGCATGCTGGCGAACACCCATCTTATCATAATGAGAGCCAATATTAACGATCAGCCCGCCGCCAGAGGCTACCAGGAACGGGTGTGCCTCCCGGCACATGGCGAAGACTGCCGTAGCGTTGACAGTCATCACCTTGGCGAAATCAACTGTTGAAAATTCAGAGCTAAGGCCTTGTTTATGGATGCCGGCGTTATTGACGATGGCGTCCATCGCTCCGGTCGTCTCGACCAGTTTGGCCAGCGTGGCCCTAGCCTCATCCTCATCCGTTATGTCGCATGGAAGATTGATCATAGATTTCGCGATATCTGCCGGAACTTCCTGATCCTCGGGTCCTATGCCCTTGCGCGAAAGACAGCCGACGGTAAAACCGCGGCGCGCCAACTCCATCGAGATCGCCGCACCAAGGCCACGGCTGGCACCGGTTACCACGACTGTTCGGGATATACTGCTCATACCAGCCTCAAGAATCGCCCATCTTCAAGGCCTCGATGAACGCGGATTGTGGGATGTCGACACGACCGAATTGCCGCATCT
>JAPKDN010000620.1 GCA_028822575.1 Alphaproteobacteria bacterium
TGAGTTTGAGATAGCTGCGTCAAGTATTCGTAAGCTGATCAGGGAATTGGACAACCTCTACCCGGGCCTCGGTGCCCAGGTCGAAGGGGGCTTTCTATCCGTCGCCATAGACGGTGAAATCTATCAAGATGCTTTCCTGGAAGAGCTCCAGGAAAATAGCGAAGTCGCTTTCATACCCGCTCTACGCGGCGGCTGACTGCTTTATAGTCTGGCCTAACAAGGTTTCGAACCTTGACCAAATCCCAAGCAGTAATGGCGTCCATAAATTCAGACTATGAAACCCGGCGCATTGACGTATTCGCGCGTGCCTATGGTTCATACGGCTTTGAGGAATTCCGCCGGGATCCCGAGGACCCGCGCGGGTGGTTTCCAATCGGAGGGTTCATGAATTCGCGGTTTACCGAACCGGAACAAGCCTTGGCGCGGGCACGGGCAAGCATCAACTGGTTAGCGTCAGAAAACCCCAGCTAGAGCACCAGTGGCTTCAACGACAGCCAGCACCCAACGATCAACAGAGCGATGAAGAAATACCGCCTGAAAAGGTTCTCCGGCAGTTCGTCGCGATATTTCTTTCCCAGGATGATGCCCAACATTGTCGGAACCACCGCCGCACCGGATATCATCACGAGATCCACCGGCAGCGCGCCGCGCCCACTAAGCGATAGGCCAAGAGCCAAGGTTGTGACTACGAAACTAATCCCTAAAGACTGGACCAGTTCATTCTTTGAAAGCCTTAAGGATTGCAGATAAACCGTTCCAGGCATTACGAAAACACCGGTTAATCCAATGGCCACCCCCGCCACAACACCTATGAGAGGCGACAGCCAAATCTCATGGCGCCCAGGAGCAGGAATTTGCCGAACCACGAGACTGAAGGCAGCATAAACGACCAATAGACTGCCCAGAACTGCGGTCAATCCGCCACCATCAACCGAAACAAGTATTGCCGTCGACAACCAGATCGACACGCACGCCAAGGCCAGCAACAACCAGAGTCGACGCACCAGTACGACGAACGATCCACCGGTGATACCCTGCCAGATATTGGTCACGAGCGCAGGAACCAGCATCAGAACGATGGATTCCGTTAGGCCGATAACCGCCGCCAGCATCGCCAAAGAAACAATTGGCATACCAAAACCGATCACCCCCTTGACGATTCCAGCGATCAAATAAACTGTCATGGCATAGGCGATGAGCTCAACCGACACAACCTAGATCCTCAAAGGTTAGCGGGTAAATTTGCGGCCAACCGGAGTTAGAAGGCAAGAGAGCGAACCAAAACCCATCCACCGAGTATCAATAACGCCACAAAGAAGACCTTGCGGAACTTGGCTTCTGGTAATTTGTCCCGAACCTTGCGGCCAAGGATCATTCCGATAACTGCTGGCACCACGGAAACCATAGAAAGCAATACCAAACCAGTCGGCATGAACCCTCGTCCGCCTAGCGAAAGACCAAGCGCCACGGTCGCGAGGGTGAAACATATTCCCATCGCTTGCACCAAGCCATCCTTGCCAAGGCCCAAAGCCTGAAGATACAGCACGCCCGGCACCACGAAGGTTCCTGTAAACCCCGTCGATATTCCAGTCAGAATCCCAACGATCGGCGACATCCAGATCTCACGCTTTCCAGGCGATGGGATCTGCGCAGTCGCCAGCGCGATCGTGGCGTAGAGGATCAATACCCCGCCGAGACAGGCTGAAAGAATCGCTGCGTCACTGCGCACCATGATGCCGGTGGCGAACCAGGTGGTCGCGCTCAGCACTGCGAGCATCACCCAGATTCGTTTTAGTATCGCGGTAAGGTTCCCGCCAGTTACACCCTGCCAAAAATTAGTCACGAAGGATGGCACCAAAAGCAGGACCATCGCCTCCTTTAGACCAAAGACCGCAGCGACAAGCGCTAGCGAAATCGTCGGCAAACCAAGCCCCACCACCCCCTTGACCATGCCAGCTAGAAAATACACCACCAGTACATAGACGATCAGTTCGGGAGCAATAGACATTATACCTCATTACAGATTCAAGTGCTTGTATCCCGGGTCACGCGAGGGGTGAGCGGGGAAACGTGACCTGGAGGCCTGGATCCAAAAGAATTCTGTCCGCGCCCATCTAGCCGCTCAGGATCAATAAACAATCGATCTATACCCGATAATCATCCATCCCAGCGCGCACCAACTGCCGTAGCAAGGCCGGCCATTCAAGGCCCACCTCAATGAAGCCGCCTTTACCATACATTTTCAAGCCCTGGGCGATGGATTTTTGCTGGGTCGCCTCCGACAATGGCGCCAGTTCGGCGCCACCTGAAAGCGAGTCAATCTGTTGGCGACACGCGGTCTCGATTCGGTACATCCAGACAAAGGCTTCTCCCACGCTCACGCCAACAGTCATCAAACCGTGATTGCGCAGGATCAAAACCCGTTTGTCGCCAAGATCACGGACAATTCGCGGCTGCTCTTCGGCGTCTAGGGCCGGACCCTCAAAATCGTGATAGCCGGTCCAGCCCATCACGGTCAGCGCTTTCTGGCTCGCCGGGAGCAATCCCTGTTTCTGCATCGCGACCGCGGTGCCGAAGCGGCTATGGGTGTGGATCACGCAGTTATGCGCGGCCTTGGAAAGATGGATCGCGCCGTGGATGATAAAACCGGCAGGATTGAGCGGGTAACTTGCGTCCCCGACCACCACGCCCTCTCGATTAACCTTGATCAGGGATGACGCCGTGATTTCATCAAAGAGCAAACCGAAGGGATTCAGCAGAAATTCATCGTCTGTCCCCGGAACCCGCAACGAGAAATGCGTATTATTCAGATCGGTCCAACCATACAGCGAGGCCAGCCGATAGGCCGCCGCCAGCTCACAACGTGCT
>JAPKDN010000621.1 GCA_028822575.1 Alphaproteobacteria bacterium
GTCATCCAGGCAAGACCCGACTGAAATTGCACCACCTCGTCCAAGGCCGGTCGATTCTCGTACGGGCCCGCCAAATACCCCTTTAACGCGAGAAAAATCAACTGGTCGTTCAACGGCGAAAGATGTTCGTAGCCGCAGTTCAATCGCTCCATCGTGCCCGGGCCAAAATTCTCCAGAACGATATCGGTGCCTGGAACAAGACGGTGCAAGGCCGCCTGCCCCTCTTCACTTTTTAGATCAATCGCCAGGCTACGTTTATTCCGGTTGAAGCCAGCGAAGAAACCGGCCCCGAACCCACCCAGTCGGCGGGTCCGATCACCTTCGGGCGCCGGTTCCACCTTGATCACATCGGCGCCAAGCTCGGCAAAAAGCAAGCCGGCGGTCGGCCCCATGACGGTGTGCGAAAATTCAAGGACCCGGAGACCCTCAAGTGGGCGTGCGTTCATTAATGGGCGATCCCGCGACGGAAGGCATCAAGGCTGCCGGCGTGCAATAGCTCGCTTGGCAACTGATGGCCGACGATGTCCTCCGCCATGCGCCCAACCTCGATTAATTTATCTAGATCGATCCCGGTATCGATACCCATCTCTTCACAGAGCAGGGCCAATTCCTCTGTGGCGATATTGCCCGCTGCCTTGGGTTGACCGGCGAAAGGACACCCACCGAGACCACCGACGGTGGCATCGAACCGGCTAACACCCATCTTGAGACCGGCATGCGCGTTGGCGACCGCAAGACCGCGTGTGTCGTGTAGATGCAGCGAGATCGTCATATCGGGCCAGCGGTCGCGCACGGCGCCGATAACCTGCTCGATCCGGTGCGGGGCCGCCCAGCCCATAGTGTCGGCCAATGAAAACAAATCAATCTCGGAGCCCGTCTCATCTGCGATTTGTATACCATCCTCAAGTGTCTTGATGACCTGCGCCGGAGGAATATCGCCCTGATAATTGCATCCAAACGCGGCCATCACGCCAATACGGTTGACCTTGATACCGGCGGCAAGATGCGCCTCGGCTTGACGCTTCATGCCGGCGAGGTTTTCGGCATGGGTACGGTTAAGGTTCTTCTTGGTGAAACCCTCGGACGCAGTCAATGAAATCGAGCCAGACAGGGTGAGTTTGTCCCCGCAGGCCCGTGCGCGATCCAACCCGTTGCCGTTGAAATAGAGACCCGTGTAGTGCACGCCTTCCTTGGGGGTGACCCCCTCGACCACGGCCTCGGCGTCGGCCCACCCCGGCACCAGCCTCGGGTTAACGAAGGAACAGGCCTGGATATGCTTGATTCCGGTCTCGGAAAGCGCGTCGATCAGCTTGACCTTATCGGCGGTGGGGATCGGGCCGGGCTCGATCTGGAACCCCTCTCGCGGACCTTCCTCGTGGATATCAACGCGTGTCGGCAGATCAGACATGGTAGGGGCTCCCAGCTGGAATCAGGATTGCCTGTAACTTAGCATCGGATCAGAGTGTCGTCATGACACGCGCGCCAGGAATCACGTATCCAGCAACGGCGACGTGGGTCGGCGCGAAACAACCCTCCCGAGGAAGCCCAACAGCGCCTCGTTAAAAATCTCGGGTCGTTCAATGTTAGTCAGATGGGCCGCGCCCTCGATAATCACCAATTCAGCCCCCTCTATTGCATCCTGGATGACCCGCGCGTGGCTCCGATCGGTGCCAGGGTCAAATTCGCCGACGATCACCAAGGTCGGCGTGGTAATCGATCGGTTAGACTCACGCTGGTCGAATGCTTGAAAGGCCCGGCAACAGCCAAGAAAGCCCGCTAGCGGAGTTTCGCGGATCATCACGCGGACCTTTTCCACTTGGTCTGGAATTCGTGTCCTGCTTTCAGCCATGAACCAACGCTCGACCGATGTTTCCACCAGCCCCGCAACGCCTTCGGCCAAGCCGGTTTGAATGCGCGGCTCCCAAACGTCGACGGGCCCTCCCATATAAGCGGAGGTATCGCAGAGAGTCAGGGAAAGCAGTCGCTCCGGATGTCGTGTCCCCATGACCTGGCCAACCATGCCGCCCTTGGAGAGACCGCAGAAATGCGCACGCTCCCATCCGACGGCATCCATCAGGCACGCGAGATCATCCGCCAGCATCTCGATCGAATAGGGAGCCTCCGGCGCGTCGGAGCGGCCATGGCCTCGGCTGTCGTATCTCAAAACCCGATAGCCGGCACTAACCAGTGCGTCCATCTGCGGGTCCCACATATCGAGACACGAGAACAGCGAGTTCGACAGCATCACAGGGATGCCATCCTCGGGTCCGTCAAAACGGTAATGGAGATGAACGCCGTTAACCTTGGCTTGGGGCATGAGCGGTCTTCCCATCCTCCGATGACACGCCTCTTCGAGACGCGGTCAAAAGCCGCTCCTCGGAGTGAGCCCGGTTGTTAAAAGTCAAAGACCCCAATCAGATAGCTCGTTCGAGGAGCACGCGGCGCGTACGTCACGAAAGGCCTTGCCCCTTATGACGCCAGCAGCATCTCCGCACATTTCTCGCCGATCATGATCGATGGAGCGTTTGTGTTACCCGAGGTCAGGGTCGGCATGATCGATGCGTCGGCGATACGCAGGCGATTAATCCCGTGGACCCGCAGGTTATCATCCACGACCGCCATCGGATCACTGCCCATCTTGCAGGTGCCCACGGGGTGATAGGTGGTCTCGGCAGTCGCCCTAATCCAGTCAATGATCTCCGCGTCGCTCTGAATCGCCGGGCCGGGCGCCAGTTCCGCGCTAACCACATCGGCGAGCGGGCCGGTGGAGAACAACTCCCGTGCCTTGCGAACCGCCGCGACCGTCCCCTCTTTGTCATAGGGCGAGGTCATGAAGTTGAACCGGATCGCCGGTGGATCAGCCGGA
>JAPKDN010000622.1 GCA_028822575.1 Alphaproteobacteria bacterium
TCGATTGCGTAGCTGGCGTCGAACCGATACATCGAATAGGGTGAGACGAGGATCGCGCCGTCGACACCAACAGCGTCCATCGCCGCGACCATGTCGTCGCCGGTGACTTCGGGGGGGCCGGCCAGGGTGCCAACCCACGGGCGTCCTGAGTGGTCACGTTCATAGGCGTGTACCTGAGCATCGATCGTCGGCATGGCTGTGATCCCTTGTTTGGTTTCCAAGGTTGCAATGTTTCGGCGGCTCCAAGCAACCATATCGGTCACATTGAGCGAGTGGGTGATCAGGGGTGCTTTTCCATGGAATTCACCGAGGCCACCGGGCATTATTTCTCAGCGCTTCAGGATAGCAGATTTGGTTTGTCAAAGCCTGGGTCCGCTGAAAACTGGGTCGGTCAAAGGCCGGGTGGAATTACTTTGAGGGATACGAAGATAATGGCGCCTTTCACGGCTATTCATGTCATTCCAACCGAAGCGGCGCTGGGTGCGGATATCGTCGGTCTCGACACGGGCGGCGAGATTGACCAAGTGCTATTCAAGATGGTCCAAAAGGCATGGGGTGACCATCTGGTATTGCGATTCCGTGGCCAGAATTTGGATGAGGAAGGGTTGATTCGATTTTCCTCTCGTTTCGGCACGCTTGATCCCAACCCGACCCGGCCGATGAATGTTCCGAACCATCCGAACCGGGCGGAGATAAACATAATTTCGAACATCGTTGTCGATGGAGCGGCGATTGGTGGTTTGGGCAACGCCGAACTCGTCTGGCATCAGGACATGAGCTACAAGGCACAGCCTCCGAAAGCTAGTATCCTTTACGGTGTAGAAACACCTAAAATCGGCGGAGATACATGGTTCTATAATCTTTACACAGCTTACGAGACGTTGCCGTCTGGTCTGCGTGACCGGATCCAGGGCCTTACCTGTAAGCACGACGCGACGCGTAATTCTGCCGGACAACTGCGGGCCGGTTTCGAGGCGGAATACAGTAATCAAGACCGGCCGGGCGCCGTTCATCCCTTGGTCATCCGCCATCCGGAGACTGGACGCGCAGCTCTGCATCTCGGACGGCGTCCCAATGCCTGGATAGTTGGATTGTCGGACAGTGAAAGCGATGCACTGCTCGACGCGCTGTGGGAGCATGTGGAGACCGGCGGTCACCATTGGGCACAACAATGGAAGCGTGGTGATCTAATTATCTGGGATAATCGCTGCAGCTTGCACCGCCGCGGCGCTCTAGACCCCGCGCAGAGGCGACTGATGTACCGAACCCAAGTCGGCGGTGGCGGACAGGCGCTCGTCGCGGCTTGACGCCCTGTTCCCCTAACTCCTTCGGATGTATCACGCATGATCAGGCAACTGCATCTTAATCTGTTTATCCATAGCCGCGGTCATCACGAGGCGTCGTGGCGGCATCCTGATGCCTCACCCTTATCGGTCTTTGATATTCGCTATTACCAGGATCTCGCGGCCAAGGCCGAGGCGGGGTTGTTCGACTCAATCTTTCTGGCGGATCAACTGGCGCTTGGCGATGACATCGTTAGTGGTCCCCGCACTGGTCTGGAGCCGATCACGGTATTGGCGGCCCTGGCGGCTGGCACAAGTCGCATCGGGCTGATCGCCACCGCCTCGACCACCTATACGGAGCCTTTCAACCTGGCGCGTCAGTTCGCCTCGATTGATCATATCAGCGATGGAAGGGTTGGCTGGAACATCGTTACCTCCTGGCTGACGACGGCGGCGGATAATTATGGGGGTGGCGCGCCGATCACCCATGACGACCGGTACGAGCGCGGCGAGGAATTCATAACCGTGGTGAAGGCGCTTTGGGATAGCTGGGCCGCCGATGCTATCGTTGATGACCGCCTGGCTGGCCGGTATACTAAACTTGGCGCCATCAACCGGATCGACCACGAGGGCAAATATTACAGGGTGGCCGGCCCCTTAAATGTACCGCGCGGACCGCAAGGTCGTCCGGTTTTGGTTCAGGCTGGCTCGTCGGAAACTGGCAGGAATTTCGCCGCTCGCCATTCCGAGGCGATCTTCACCGCCCAGATGGAAAAGGCTTCGGCCCAGGAATTTTATCGGGATTTAAAGGCCCGGGTCGCGGCGTGCGGCAGATCCGTTGACCAGGCCCTGATTTTACCTGGGCTCAGCCCTCTAATCGCTGGCACCGAGGCTGAGGCCCAACGCATGGCTGACGATCTCGGCGCGCTTAGCGACCCCGAGGTTGGCCGCAAACGAATGTCTGCTCGTTTCGGGGGCCACGACTTCTCGCATTTACCGCTTGATACCCCTTTGTCGCCGGAGGATTTTCCTGATCCGAAGATCATACAGGCTGCTCGTAGCCGCACGGAAGTAATCGTCGGTCTGGTGCGTAGGGAGAAGCCGACCCTGCGTCAGCTTCTCGCCATGCTCGCTGGCGCGCGGGGCCATCACGTCTTCGCCGGGACGCCCGAGCAGGTTGCGGATCTGATCGTTGATTGGTTCGAAAGTAGGGCCGCTGACGGCTTTAACATCATGCCCCCAGTTTTGCCCTCGATGTTGGAAGTTTTCATCGCGGAGGTGGTGCCGATCTTGCGGCGGCGCGGTTTGTTCCGGAGCAGCTATGAGGGAGCTACACTCAGGGCACATTACGGATTGCGGGAGCCGATAAGTCCATCAGGATGATTTGAATTTTGGATGGCTGGTGGTTCTTCTTCCTATCTTGGAGCAGAGTTTCGCCATCGATTGAAGTGTTGATCATTGATGCGTTGAGATCGCTATTCTCTGGCCCTGCCAGAACCAAGTAATATGCTGAAATATTCATACTATATTAAGCTTTTTAGCAAAAAAAATAGGATAATAGACCTATTTTGTATCG
>JAPKDN010000623.1 GCA_028822575.1 Alphaproteobacteria bacterium
CAGGTAGAACCCGGTGCGCATGGCGTCGTCCTACTCGATCAAGCCGTTCGGCACACCACCGACAAGCTCGACCTGCCAGCCAACATAACGCTAATCCCCCTGCCGCCGTGATCTTCGGAGTTCAATCTCTTCGAGAATGTCTGGAAATATATGCGCGAGGACTAGCTCTCAAACCGCGTCTTCTCATCATAGGGTCAAATCCTCGTCACCTGCTGCGAGGTATGGATCAAACTTACTTAGGAATCGCGGACCAGCATCTTCATTAGAACGCGGAAATAGGTTCATGAGTTCTGATTAATGCGAATTTGTATTATCTCTCGCTTCGTCTCCCATGAATTTATACGGGTCCATCTGCTGGGGATGAGCGTGCGGGACCAATACAGTTTTGAGGCTACGGGGCGTAACTATCTTGATCTTGAAGATGAATGTCGGCGCGAGGTGGCCTCGTGGTTGCTCTTTTTAATTTGCGAAAACACCTGAGATCTGCTGGCGTCTCTTTGGTCGGAAATCAAATCTGCGCAGATCATCAAAAATGAATGCGTGGCATTGCCTATTAGCAATAGTAACGGTGATGTCAGCTTGATCTATTATAAATCAAACATGATCGATTTCGGAGGCGAGCGCGAGCCCAGCGAAGGCGAGATCTTAGAGATTGATGTCATGAATCAAGTCCATTTCGGCGGCGGGTACGCCATCCTTCAATCAGATCGAATATCTGGCCGAGACCGGCCTGAGAGCCACGAATTCAGACGGGGCATGAGGCGCGGGACGTTTATAGCGGAAAAAGATCCTATCCCAAGCTATCCTAGCTTTCCGCCATTACTGCTCGCGCCGCCGCCGCGATCTTGTTGCGATCTGGGAACACCGCGTCCTCCAGAGTGGGGCTATATGGGATTGGCACCTGCAGCGCGCAAACTCGCCTGACCGCCGCCTTCAGACATTTGAAAGTCGACTGGTCCTCCGTCACCAGCGCCGAGATCTCCGCCGAGGCGCCGCAGGTAGGCCCGGCCTCGTCGGCGATCACCAGACGGCCGGTCTTGCGCACCGAGGCGCGGATCGTCTCAGTATCCATTGGTACCAGCGTGCGGGGATCGACGACTTCGACCGAAATACCCTCCCGATCCAGCATTTCTGCCGCCGCGAGCGCCTCGTGCACTAGCCAGGCGAGCGCCACGATGGTGACGTCCTTGCCCTCGCGCTTGATGTCCGCGACGCCGAGTGGGATCGTGTATTCCTCCTCTGGGACCTCGCCGTTCATGGTCAATAGGCGGGTGGACTCGAATGAGATCACCGGGTTGTCGTCACGGATCGCGGTTTTCAGTAACCCCTTGGTATCATAGGGTGTCGAGGGCAGAATCATCTTGAGGCCGGCCAAATTCATGAACATTGAATAGGGGCTCTGCGAGTGTTGGGCCGCCATGCGCAGCCCGCCGCCTACCGTAGCGCGGTATAGGATCGGAAACTTGGTCTGGCCACCAAACATGTAGTGGATCTTAGAAGCCTGGTTGACCACCTGATCCATCGCGACGAAAGAGAAAGTCACCATCCGCCAGTCGATGATCGGTCGAAAGCCCGAGCCGGCGGCGCCGATCCCCATGCCAGTCAGAGCGCCTTCGGCGATCGGGGTGCCACGCACTCGGCTGATGCCAAAATGCTCGACCAGCGGTGGTGGTGCGTCGGTGGACAGGTGAAAGACCTTCTCGTCTCGGTACATTTCCTCGATCAGAGCTTCCATGCCGGCTTCGGCGTAGCTTATTTTCCTGGTCATGACCCTTCTCCTCCTCAGGCCGCAAAGACGTCGTCGGTGGCGCGCTCTGGCGCCGGGAACGGGCTTGCCTTGGCGAAGTCGACGGCGGCCTCGACATGGGCGAGAATTTCGCCATCCATTGTCGCCCATTCGTCGTCGCTCAGCTGGCCCTGTTGAGCCTTCAGATGCGTTACCAGCCGGTCGATCGGGTCCTTCTTCATCCAAGAATCAATTTCGGCCTGGGGGCGAATATCTGGCTGGGTTGGCCGTTCAGTATGCCGGCGGTGCCGGTAGGTCTTGCATTCGATAAGGGTTGGCCCTTCGCCAGCCCGCGCCCGGGAAATAGCCTCGGCGGCGGCCTCGTGCACCGCAAAGATGTCATTGCCGTCGACGATGATGCCGGGAATGCCATAACCGGCGGCCCGCGCGGCCACGTCCTGGACCGCGAGCGCCTTTTCCGCCGAGGTATTGACTGCCCAGAGATTGTTCTCGCAGACATAGATCATCGGCAATTTCCAGGCCGCCGCGATGTTCAGCGACTCATGGAACGGCCCGGCGCAGGACGCCCCGTCGCCAAAGAACGAAACCGCGACCCGCCCCTGGCCCTCCATCTGCGCCGCCAGCCCGGCACCGGTGATGATCGAGATCCCGCCGGCGACGATCCCATTGGCGCCCAGCATGCCGATATCGAAATCTGCGATATGCATCGAGCCACCCTTGCCCTTGCAATAGCCAGTCTCGCGGCCGTAAAGCTCGGCCATCATCCGGTCGAGATCGGCGCCCTTGGCGATACAATGTCCATGACCTCGGTGAGTGCTGATGATCTGATCATCGCGGTTCAGCGCCGAGCAAACTCCGACTGCGACCGCTTCCTCGCCGATATAGCAATGCACAGTGCCGTAGATGTCACCGGCGACATAATCTACCGAGGCTCGCTCCTCGAATCGCCGGATCGTTTGCATCAGGCGCAGCATCTCCCGCTGCTTGTAAGGTGAAATATCCATGGCATAGCCCTCCCGGATCGGATGCGCGTCAGGGGAGTGTAGCGTGGATTTGACGGCAGAGGAGAGGAGACACGAGAAACCGGCAACGTGATGGCGGTGGAGGG
>JAPKDN010000024.1 GCA_028822575.1 Alphaproteobacteria bacterium
CACCAGAACGCCAGCCCATTCTTGACAGTCGGGTCACGGCGGATCCGGCTGACATAGACCGCGTCCTCGCCAGCGCATTCCTGCGGCGTGACATAACCCTCGTCCTCGCGGTGATCCACGACCACGATCCCCGGAAAAGCGTTCAATACATCGCGCGCACCTGGCTCGTCGATTGGCTTAGCGGTTTCGATGAACACCGCCTCGGAATGACCGATAAAGACCGGCACGCGCACGCACATCGAGATCACCTCGATAGTCGGATCGAGCATCTTCTTAGTCTCGCAGGTCATCTTCCACTCTTCCTTAGTGGAGCCGTCGTCCATGAATTTGTCGATATGCGGGATACAGTTGAACGCAATCTGCTTAGTAAATTCCTTCTTCTCGATCGGGTCGTTCACATAGACCGCCCGGGTTTGGGTGAACAGCTCATCCATGCCGGCGTTGCCGGCGCCAGAAGCTGACTGATAGGTCGAAACCACCGTTCGCTTGATCTTATAGGCGTCATGCAGCGGTTTTAGCGCCATCACTAGCTGCGCGGTGGAGCAGTTTGGATTGGCGATGATGTTGCGCTTGCTATAGCCGGCGAGGGCGTGCGCGTTGACCTCGGGCACGATTAGCGGCACATCCGCGTCCATACGAAAATGCGAGCTATTGTCAATCACGATGGCGCCCTGCTTGGCGGCCTTCGGGGCGTATTCGGCCGCGATGGCACCGCCAGCGGAGAACAGTGCGATATCGGTGCCCGTAAAATCGAAATCTTTAAGGGCCTGAATTTTCAGAATACGTTTCTCGCCGTAAGAAACCTCTGTACCCTTCGAGCGCTCCGAAGCTAACGCGACAACGTCATCAGCCGGAAAATTACGTTCTTCCAGCGTCTGCAACATTTCCCGGCCGACCGCCCCTGTGGCGCCGGCCACCGCAATCCTGTAGCCCATATCGTGCATCCATTTCGCTTGCCGCCGCGATCGTCACGCCGGTCATCTCTTCCCACAAGGAAAGAGTCGGGAGATTTACGCCTGGTAAGGACGGAATGCAAGATTTCGTGGCATAAATCGCCGCGTAAAAGCCGCTATCCCACCGAAGGAAGGGATGACGATTATTTTGTTGAACCTGCTTATCAAGCCGCCTTGTCGAGCTCACCGAGGATGGCGTCCATCATCATGTCGGTGGCGACTGCGGTCATGCCGGGTTGCATGATGTCGGCGGTGCGCTTGCCAGAGGCCAGAACACGCTCGATGGCCGCGTCGATCAGATCGGCGTCGTCCGACATGTCGAAGGAATAGCGCAGCGCCATCGAGAAGCTCAGGAGCTCGGCGATCGGGTTGGCCATTTTCTTGCCGGCGATATCTGGAGCCGAACCATGCACTGGCTCGTATAGCGCGTGGCGCTTGCCGGTGACCTCGTCCACGGCACCAAGCGAGGCGGAGGGCAACATCCCGAGGGAGCCGGTCAGCATAGCGGCGCAATCGGAAAGCATGTCACCAAACAGGTTGTCGGTGACAATAACGTCGAACTGCTTGGGGTTGCGCACCAGTTGCATGCCGCAATTGTCGGCGTACATGTGCTCGGTCTCCAAGTCCAGGGCTTCGGCGGCGAAGAGATCGGTCATGACCTCACGCCACAGCACACCGGACATCATTACGTTGGATTTCTCGACCGAGGTGACCTTGCCACGGCGCTTGCGTGCCATGTCGATAGCGACCCGACCGATGCGCTCGATCTCCGGTGTGGTGTAGAGATTGGTGTCGAAGCCCTTCTTGGTCCCGTCGGGCAGATCCTCGATGCCACGCGGCTCGGCGAAATAAATGCCGCCAGTCAGCTCACGCAGGATGAGCATATCCAACCCGGCGACAAATTCCCGCTTCAGGCTGGAAGAATCCGCCATCGCGTCAAAGACCATTGCCGGCCGCAGATTGGCGAACAGGTCCATTTCCTTACGCAGGCGCAGCAGGCCGCGCTCTGGTTTCTGCTCGAATGGCAGGTCGTCATATTTCGGACCACCAACCGAGCCAAACAGCACTGCGTCGGCATCCACCGCGTCGGCCAGGGTTTCATCGGTAAGCGGTGTGCCATGGGCATCAAATGCCGAGCCGCCGACCAGGCCTTCCTGGAGGTCGAAAGAGACTGAGCGCTTCTTGGCCAGCCAATCGACCACCCGTAGCACCTCTTTCACGACCTCCGGGCCGATACCGTCGCCAGGAAGGACCAATAGTTTTCTATTCGATGCCATGACGTCTTCCGTTTCCGCGCCCTAATTCGTCGACCCATCTGGCAGGCCCACGATTGGGATCTAATGTTATGTGATCAATTCAAGAGAGAACCAAGGGGGCTGTAAATCGTTGATCCCGGCCCCCTCGAAAAATCGCTAGGCCCAAGGTTGCTCGACCGCCCGCTTAGCTTCGAAGTCGTCAATGCTGGACTTCTTCTCCATGGTCAGACCGATATCATCGAGACCATTCAACAGGCAATGCTTGCGGAACGGGTCGATCTCGAAGGTGATCTTTTCGCCGTTGGGTCGGCCAATTTGTTGACTTTCCAAATCGACATCAAGTACCGAGTTGGCGCCGTTCTGGGCATCGTCCATCAACTGGTCGAGCTGCTCTTGGGTAACCACGATCGGCAGAACACCGTTCTTGAAGCAGTTATTAAAGAAGATGTCGGCGAAGCTGGTGGAAATCACACATTTTACGCCAAAATCCAGCAACGCCCAAGGCGCGTGCTCGCGCGAGGAACCGCAGCCGAAATTATCGCCGGCAACGATAATGCTGGCCTCGCGATAGGCCGGCTTGTTGAGCACGAAATCAGGCTTTTCCGAGCCATCTTCGTTGAACCGCATCTCATTGAACAGATACTGGCCAAGGCCAGTTCGCTTGATGGTCTTCAGGAACTGCTTCGGGATCACCTTATCGGTGTCGATGTTGATCATGTTGAGCGGAGCCGCGACCCCGCGATGGGTGTTGAACTTATCCATTCTCAGTCTCCCTCGCGTCAAGTTAGGTCACGAACGTCGGCCAACCGGCCGGCGATCGCGGCGGCTGCGGCCATAGCCGGGCTGACCAGGTGCGTGCGCCCGCCTAATCCTTGGCGGCTCTCAAAATTACGATTAGAGGTTGAGGCACAACGCTGCCCCGGCTCAAGCCGATCGGCGTTCATCGCCAGGCACATGGAGCAACCTGGCTCCTGGCGCCAATCGAAACCAGCTTCCTCGAATATCGCGCCGAGACCCTCGGAATCAGCCAGCTCTTTTACGAGGCCGGAGCCCGCGACGATCATCGCGTGCACACCTTCAGCTACTTTCCGACCCTTGGCGACTTCGGCGACGGCGCGCAGATCCTCGATGCGACCGTTGGTGCAGGAGCCGATGAAGACCTTGTCGACGGGCACTTCAGAAATCTTTCCGCCGGCGGTCAGGCCCATATACTCAAGCGAACGCTCGATCTTGGCCCGGCGCATCGGGTCCTCGACAGTCGCCGGGTCCGGGATTGTGCCGGTGACCGGGATCACCTCCTCGGGATTGGTACCCCAGGTGATCTGCGGAACAATGTCCGCGGCCCGCATCACGACTTCCTTGTCGTAAGCCGCGCCTTCGTCCGACGGCAGGGTCTTCCAAAAGGCGACCGCCTGCTCGTAAGCGCCCGCCTTGGGGGCCATCGGCTTACCCATGAGATATTGGTAAGTTATCTCGTCCGGCGCGATCATGCCGGCGCGGGCACCCGCCTCGATTGCCATGTTGCAAATCGTCATCCGCGATTCCATCGACATCGCCTTGATGCAATCGCCAGCGAACTCGATGACATGGCCGGTACCGCCGGCGGTGCCGATCTCGCCGATGATCGCCAGGATTACGTCCTTCGCCGTCACGCCGACCGGCAGATTGCCCTCAACCGTGACCCGCATGTTCTTGGCCGGTTTCTGGACCAGTGTCTGGGTCGCCAATACGTGTTCAACTTCGGAGGTGCCAATGCCGAAAGCCAGCGCTCCAAAGGCGCCGTGGGTCGCTGTGTGGCTGTCACCGCAAACTATGGTCATGCCGGGTTGGGTAAAGCCCTGCTCTGGACCGATTATATGGACGATGCCGCGCCTGACGTCAGTCAGCTCGAAATACGGGACGCCGAATTCCTTGACGTTGGACTCCAGCGTTTCGACCTGGATCCGCGAATCCTCTTCCGCTATCCCCTTAGTGATATCCGTGGTTGGGGTGTTGTGATCTGCCACCGCAAGGGTGAGATCGGTCCGCCGCACCTTTCGGCCGGCATTGCGCAGCCCCTCGAAGGCCTGCGGGCTGGTCACCTCGTGCACCAGATGTCGGTCGATATAGATGAGACAGGTCCCATCGTCTTGTCGATCGACCAAATGGGAATCCCAGATCTTGTCGAATAATGTGCGCGCCTTCGCCATGGTCGCGTCACCTCCCCTAAGCATGAACTTGGTTCAATTGCCGGCGAGCGCCTCACTTTGGCGCCCCCGACGGTCCGCCCGATAATAGTAGATCAACCGCGCCGGAGAAAGCCGAAATTCCAATGAACCGGCCGTGTGGGCTTCTGTCGCGACTTCCATCATCACCCTGGTGCCCGAAGGCCTTTCCCGCGCAGACAGGGAGACGAGCCGAAGGTCCAATCGCCGCCGGACATCGCGGCTTCACGGAGGCAAACTAGTATAGAGATCGCAAAGTTGGCGATAAACACAAATATGGCGCGTCAGGCCCGACGCGCCATATTAAAACTTTAAGTCCACCTTCAATCAGGCCGCAAGGCCCAACCGGGACGATGCCTCAGCCCGCGGCGACCTTGGCCTTGGGCGGGCGAGTCACCTTCTCGGCGATCCGCGCCGACTTGCCGCGACGACCGCGCAGGTAATACAGCTTAGCGCGGCGGACACGACCACGGCGCACCACCTCGATATTGGCGATCCGGGGCGAGAACAGCGGGAAGATCCGCTCGACACCCTCGCCGTAGGAGATTTTGCGAACCGTGAAGTTCGAATTGATCGAGTCTGCCTTGCGAGCGATGCACACGCCCTCGAAGATCTGGATCCGCTCGCGCGTGCCCTCGACGACCTTCACATGAACCTTGAGCGTATCGCCCGGCCCAAACTCGGGAACCGGTCGGGTCGCATTCATCTTGTCGACCTGTTCTTGGCTAATCTGTTCGACGATGTTCATCGGTCTTGCTCCACGTCCTATCCGGCTTTGGGCTTTCGAGCCACCGGGGCCTTGCGTTCCTGCTGGTAGCGGTCCCAGAGATCCGGACGCCGCTCCCGCGTGATATCTTCCGCCTGTTCGCGTCGCCATGCATCGATACGCGCATGGTGTCCCGACAGGAGGACCTCGGGCACGGCCCTGCCGTTCCAATCCCGAGGTTGGGTGTAGAGGGGATACTCAAGCAATCCCTCCACGAAACTTTCTTCGGCCAAACCATCCACTGCGCCCAAGACACCTGGCAGCAACCGTATACAGGCATCAAGAACGGCCAAGGCCGCGACTTCTCCACCGGATAGGACGAAATCGCCAAGGCTGACTTCCTCCAGGCCACGTGCCTCGATCACTCTTTGATCCAGACCCTCGTACCGCCCACAAAGCAAAACTACTCCAGGTTCCGCCGCAAGCTCCGCCGCCATCGCCTGATCGAACCGTTGGCCCCTGGGCGAAAGATATATCCTTCGTCCCGGTTCCGCCTCGACCGAGGCCAGCGCCACGTTCACCACATCGGGCCGTAACACCATCCCCGCGCCACCCCCAAAAGGAGTGTCGTCCACGGAGCGGTGCTTATCGCGCGCGAAGTCTCGAATGTCCAGCGCTTTAAGCGTCCAAGCCCCGCTTTTCAGCGCTTTTCCAGCCAGTGTAAATCCCAACGGACCCGGGAACATCTCTGGAAACAGACTTAGCACCGTGGCCCGCCAGGGAACCGTCTCGACGCTCCCCAAGGATTCCGCCATGTCCGTCACCCACCCGCTCCGCTCTCCCCGTCCGCGCCGGCGGCTGCGGCATCGTCTTCATCATCCTCCAGCATCCCCGGCATCGGATCAACGACCAGCCGCCTGCCGTCCAAATCAACCACCGGCACTGATATCTCGTTGAACGGCAACAAGACGCTTTGGCTTGATCCGGCGAGGCGCACGTCGAGTAAATTGCCAGCGCCGAAGTCATGGACTGAAAGGACGGTCCCTAGTTGGGAGCCGTCGGTTTTCTCAACCCGCAAGCCAATCAGATCGGCGTGATAGAACTCGTTCTCTTCCGGCGCCGGCAGCGCCTCTCGAGGAACGTAAAGCATCGTTCCCTTTAAGGCTTCAGCGGCATTTCGGTCATCGACCCCCTCGACCCGAGCCAACAGAACGCCTTTCGCCTGACCTTGTATCTTCAGGGAAAAGCGTTTTCCAGCATCGTTCTCAAGCGGGCCATAGGCCGCGAGGTCCAAGGCATTCTCGGCGAAACTTTTTAAACGAACCACCCCGCGCACACCGTGCACGCCGACTATCACCCCCATGCAGACCCGCTCGGACATCCGTGTCGGTCCCGCTCTCCAAGTATAACCAACGACCCAGGTAACCCCGCTTATTCGGCGGCTGCTTCTGGCGCGGCCGATGCCGCAGCGTCGGCGGCTGCTTCCGCAGCGTCGGCGGCTGCTTCCGCAGCGTCGGCGGCCTTGGAGATGGCTTCTGCCTCGCGCTCGGTGCGCTTCTTACCAGGCGCGGCCTTTTTCGGCTGATCGCGGTACTGGAACGCCGGCATCAGGTCAAGAGAGGCCAGGAACTTATGCACCCGCTCGGTCGGTTTGGCGCCAACGGACATCCAATGTTGAATCCGCTCGGCGTTCACGGTAAGACGCTGTGGGTGATCCTTGGGGACCATCGGGTTGTAGGTGCCGACCTTTTCGATAAACAGACCATCGCGAGGGCTGGTGTTCTCGGCAATCACGATCCGGTAAAACGGGCGCTTCTTGGCGCCACCGCGCGCCAGACGAATTTTCAGAGCCATTGCGTAAGGTTCTCCAGTTTAACATGTCAGTGTTCAGCGCTTCGTGGGGAAGCGCGGTAATCCTCCGAGCCGGCCCAATCCAGGCAGACCACCCCCCATGCCGCTACCCAATCCACTGGGAAGCTGCATCGGCGCTTGTTGTCCGGGTGCGGCCGGCATATCTCCCGGCGAAGGCATGCCGCCCCCACCGAGAAGGGCTCCCAAACCCTTCATGCCGCCCATCTTGCCCATCTGCTTCATCATCCGGCCCATTTCCATGTGTTGTTTGAGAAGCCGGTTGATCTGTTGTGGCGATGTCCCCGACCCGGACGCGATCCGGCGCTTGCGCGACGCGTTCAACAGTTTCGGGTTCTTGCGTTCCTTCTTGGTCATCGACTGGATGATCGCCGCCTGGCGGCCGATCGCCTTGTCGTCGACCCCGGCGGCGTCCATTTGCTTTTGCATCTTGGAAACACCTGGAAGCATGCCCATCAAGCCCCCAAGCCCGCCCATTTTCGAAACTTGCTGTAGCTGGCTCAACATATCGTCCAGGTCGAATTGACCTTTCTGCATGCGCGCCGAGAGGCGTTCCGCCTCCTCGACCTCAATGGTCTCTGCCGCTTTTTCGACCAGGCTGACCACATCGCCCATGCCAAGGATGCGCCCGGCTACCCGCTCGGGATGGAAATCCTCTAGGGCGTCGATTTTCTCGCCGGTGCCAACGACCTTGATTGGTACACCGGTTACCGCTCGCATCGAAAGCGCAGCGCCGCCCCGGGCGTCACCATCCATTCGGGTTAGCACGATGCCGGTCAGGCCAATCTGGTCTTGGAAATTCCGCGCCGTTATAACGGCGTCCTGACCGGTCATCGCATCGGCGACCAGCAAGGTTTCCACCGGGTTAATTGCGTCACGGATCTGGCGAACCTCGTCCATTAATCCCTGGTTGATCGACACCCGGCCGGCGGTATCCAGCATCACGACGTCATAGCCTTGCAGCCGGCCCGCCGTCATTGCCCGCTTGGCGATCGACAAGGCGCTTTCGCCCTCGGCCATCGGCAGGGTCGCGACGCCGGTTTGCTCGCCCAAAACCCGCAACTGCTCGCGCGCCGCCGGACGAGTGATGTCCAACGAGGCCATCATGACTTTCTTTTTGTCGCGATTGGTCAGCCGTGCCGCGATCTTAGCGGTACTGGTGGTCTTACCGCCGCCCTGCAAGCCAACCATTAGGATAGGCACTGGCGGCACCGCGTTCAGCTCGATCCAAGCCGACTTTGTTCCCAGCATCTCGACCAGATTGTCATGGACGATCTTGATGACCTGCTGGCCCGGCGTGACCGACCGGATTACCTCCTGGCCGACCGCGCGCTCGCGCACCCGATCGATGAATCCCTTGACAACATCCAGCGCCACATCTGCCTCAAGCAAGGCGATCCGCACCTCGCGCATGGCCGTGTCCACGTCACCCTCTTTAAGAGCGCCGCGTCGCTTTAGGCGATCAAAGACTTCGCCAAGACGGTCTGACAGGCTTTCAAACAAACTATTCTCTCCCACGACGCGGGCCAAGGCCAGAGCCCAAACAGCAATCGCGCCCGTGCTCGATACTCGAGGACGGACGGAACCCGTGAGGGTCTCAACGGCACTAGCTGTCGAGATGCTGGAGCTTATAGGCGGGGCGGGTGGATGTGTCAAGATTGTGGTGATCGGAGGAGGGAGAGTTTCTGTCGGGTCCAGTTAAACTCTGTAAATCTTATAAGACGGTGTCGTCGAGGCGCTGGAATGGAAATGGTTCTGTATCTCCAACCATCTAAACGCGTCATCCCCCTAAACCTGTCATCCCGGATAAGGCCGGGACCCATTCCACCACCGTTAACCGCGCGGCAATGTCACCTAATTTGAAGCATCGCCTGCGCAAGGCATACCAGAGGAATGGTCCCCGCACTTCAGCGGGGCGACGTATGTGTCCAACCCCATGCCCCCCTACCCAGACACTGTGTCGAACTGCCCCTTGGTCATGCCGTTCTCGCAGCCCAGCTTGATCATCTCGGCCCAAGTGTTATCGTCGATCGAGATACCATCCGCCTTGCGCTTGGCCATGGTCTCCTGTTCGGGTTCGCCGGCAACCATGATCTTGTCGTGGCCCTCGGCCGGTTGGCCGGACTTGACGTAGTCGACCAGACTGTCGAATTCATCGGCGAACGGGACGCCGGAGTTGAACTGCGCCGGGTCGATGGCGATGGTCAGCATGTTGTTGCGGATTGTATCGCCGGTATTTAGCTCCGGGCGTGCCGTACCGCCGCCGGCTAGACCACCGGCCAGCAGGTCACACAGGATCGCCAGGCCTGATCCCTTGTGCTGGCCAAAGGACATCAGGGCGCCCATTGGCTCGCGGAACACCACGCCCGGATCGGTGGTCGGCTTGCCGTTCGGTCCAACGAGGGCGTCATCCATCGGCATTTGTTTCTCGGCGTAATGCGCGACCCGGACCTTGCCCTGGGCCACCCGACTGGTCGCCATGTCCAGTACCATCATCGGTGTTTTCGCGGTCGCTGGGATCGCGGTGCAATAGGGGTTGGTGGAATACCGCGCCTCATAACCGCCATAAGGCGCGACATAGGGTTTGTGGCCGGTGGCGTTGACATAGTGGATTGAGATGAAGCCAGCCTTAGCGCACATCTCGCCCCAAGCGCCGATCCGACCGAGATGATGAACGTTGCGCAGGCCGACGATCGCTGCGCCGTTCTTTTTGACCTTGTTGATGGCGATCTCCATCGCCTCGCGCCCGATGGTCTGGCCATAGCCCATATTACCATCCAGTAGGATATAGACACCGTTATCGGTGACCAACGTGGCTGAGACTCCCGGGTTCATGGTGCCTGTCACCGCGTGCAACATATAGCGTGGGGCAAGGCCGACACCGTGGCTGTCATGGCCCATTAGATTGGCCTCGACCAGGTTCTCGGCGACCGAGACCGCCTCGGCGTGCTCACTGCCCGCGCCCTGCATCATTTTCGTGACGAGATCCGTCAATGCCTTATGACCGACGATGACCACTGGCCGTCTCCATTTTAGTGGACTGAATTTTGCTGGAGATTAACCAAGCCGCCGTGGAAAACAAACGACGATCCGTCTCCTGGGATCAAGAATCGTTGGCGAGAGGGAAATCTCGGCGTATATCAGCGACATGATGCAGCTTGCCTTTACTAAAATGCATGGGCTTGGCAACGACTTTGTCGTCGTCGACGCGCGCGCCACAGACCCGGGCCTCGACCAAGTGGCTTACCGGGCCATTGCCGATCGTCGGCGCGGTGTCGGTTATGACCAGTTCTTGACCATTCTGCCGCCGCGCGACGGCGGTACCGCCTTCATGAAGATCCACAACCCGGACGGTTCCGAGGCCGAGGCGTGCGGCAATGGCACACGCTGCGTGGCTGCCGTGCTGATGGACGAAGCCGGTTCAAACGACGCTGTAGTCGAGACTGTCGTCGGCTCGCTGACATGCGCGCGCTCGGCGGATGGCCAGGTCACCGTCGATATGGGGCCGGCCGATCTGGAATGGGCAAGCATCCCGCTGGCCAAGGAAGTCGACACTCTGAGCGTCGAACTCGAGGGCGCCCCCGCCACCGGCGCCTGCTGCGTCAACATCGGCAACCCGCACGCGGTATTCTTCGTCGATGACGCAGAGGCCGTGCCGCTGGCTAAAATCGGCCCCGCGCTTGAACATCACCCGATGTTTCCCGAGTTGGCCAATATCGAGTTCGCCACCGTCCAGTCACGAACCAAGCTTCGCATGCGGGTTTGGGAGCGCGCCGCTGGCATCACACAGGCCTGCGGCTCCGGGGCCTGCGCCGTGCTGGTCGCGGCCGCGCGACGCGGGCTCACCGAACGCAAAGCCGATGTGATACTCGATGGTGGGACCCTCACCATCGAGTGGACGGAGCAAGGTCGAGTACTGATGACCGGCCCGACCGCGACCAGTTTTTCTGGATCAATCACCCTCCAGACCCCGCTCGGATGATTTCATGTCTTTAGAGATTGTCACTTTCCCGTTCATTCGGGCCACCGAGCTTAGCTAGATAGAGGGCCTGTGCCACGCCCACCTTTCCGCGCTAGACGCCGATGTCGCGCCGCATGTGACTTTGTTTTTTCAGCGAATGTCGAGACTGGCGAGGACCTCATGACGCACATGTTTGGCATCACCGGTTCGACCCAGCCGGTCGAGGCGGTATTCCGCATCGCCGTCCTGGTGATCGATCCAATCGACGGAGGGTGGACCGCGCAACTGCTGCCCGATCAAGGGCTTCCCAAACTGATGTGGATGAACAATTTCTTCCACTCTGGCCCGATCGCCGAGCATCTGCACCTGGACGTGCCCTATGTGCCACACCTTACCGTCGCGAGTGCGACGGTCGCACAGCAAGTCAAGGCTTTGTCCGATGAGCTCAATGCTGACACTATCGAGGTCGATGCCCAATTTAAGACCGCCGACGTGCTACGCATCGGCAATGGCACGGTGACGAGAGAGGCGAAGTACGAGCTGGAAGGCTGAATGCTTGCGTTCCGAGCCAAATCCAGCCATCTCTGTCCATCATGACTGAAACGCCCGATACTGCCCCGCCAACGCGCGACCGCGTCGAAACCTTCGGCTGCCGGCTGAATGCTTTCGAGTCGGAGGTCATTCGCGCGCATCTTGGCAAGGCTGGCGAGCGCCCGCGCATCATCTTCAATACCTGCGCCGTCACCGCTGAGGCCGAGCGTCAGGCCCGTCAGTCGATTCGCAAGGCTCGACGCGAGCATCCCGAGGCCGAAATCGTCGTCACCGGCTGCGCCGCCCAAATCGACCCAAACGGCTATGGAGCCATGGCAGAGGTTGATCGGGTCATCGGTAACGAGGAGAAACTTGCCGCCGAAACCTGGGGCGCTAGCGGAAATCCATCTCGGGTGCTGGTCAACGACATCATGAGCGTGACCGAAACCGCCCCGCATCTTGTCGCTGGTTTCGAGGGTCGCGCCCGGGCGTTTGTTCAGGTCCAGCAAGGCTGTGATCACCGATGCACCTTCTGTATCATTCCCTTCGGTCGGGGCAATAGTCGGTCCGTCGCTATCGGCGAGATTACGCGGCAGGCCCGACTCTTGGTGGAAAACGGCTATCGCGAGCTGGTCCTGACCGGCGTCGATATCACCTCCTATGGCTCGGACTTGCCGGGCCAACCAAGCCTTGGCCAACTTGCTAGACGGCTGTTGGCCCAAGTCCCCGAACTGCCGCGACTCAGACTGTCCTCGGTCGACCCAATGGAGATCGACGACGATCTTCTGACCTTGGTTGCGAACGAGCCACGACTGATGCCGCATCTGCATCTCAGCGTTCAGGCTGGCGACGATCTGATCCTCAAGCGGATGAAGCGCCGGCACCTTCGTGACGACGTGATCAAGATCGCCGCGCATTTGCGCGCGTTACGGCAGGATATCATCCTTGGCGCCGACATCATCGCCGGCTTTCCAACCGAGACCGACGCCATGTTCCAACGGTCCCTGGATCTGGTCGAAGAGGCTGGTTTGACGCATCTGCATGTCTTTCCTTATTCAGCCCGGCAGGGGACGCCCGCGGCACGGATGCCCCAGGTTCTCAAGGCTGACCGAAAGCGCCGCGCTGGACTTTTACGAGCCTCCGGAGACAAGGCGCTGGCGCGCTACATGACCACTCGGATCGGACACAGCGAACGCGTGCTCATCGAGCAAGGCCATGCGGGTCACACCGAACATTTCGTTCCTATGACCGTGGATAGCCCTTGCTCCCCCGGTGACATTCTCGATGTCCAGGTGTCGGGTACCTCGAATGGCCGGTTGCTGGGATCCCGCGTAACCGTGGAGGCGGCATGAGCGCCGAGGAGCAAGAACCCGAACGCAAGGGTTGGTTCCAACGTCTGACATCCGGCCTATCCCTTACCTCCGACAAGCTGGTCGGTGGTATCACCGCGCTGTTCAACAAAAAGAAGCTGGATGCCGCGACCCTCCAGGAGTTGGAGGATTTGCTGATCACCTCCGACCTGGGTGTCGCGACCGCTGCCAAACTGACCGCCAACCTGGCGCGCGAGAAGTTCGACAAGGAAGTCACCGACGAGGAAGTCCGCGAAGCCTTCGCCGCCGACATCACCGAGATATTGGCTCCCGTTGCGGAACCCTTGGAGATCAACCCGTCGAACCGACCACACGTGGTCCTGGTTTGCGGCGTCAACGGCAGCGGCAAGACCACCACCATCGGCAAACTCGCCCAGCAGTGGAAGACCGAGGGCAAGACCGTCTGGTTGGCCGCCGGGGATACTTTCCGCGCCGCCGCGATCGAACAGCTTCAAGTCTGGGGCCAAAGCGCCGGCGTGCCGGTCGTCGCCCGCCCGCAAGGGTCGGACCCCGCCGCGCTTGCCTTCGATGCGATGAACGAGGCGCGCGGGGCCGGCGCCGACGTCCTGATGATCGATACCGCCGGGCGATTGCAGAACCGCGCCGAGCTGATGGACGAGCTTGCCAAGGTGGTTCGGGTGATCAAGAAGCAAGCACCGGACGCGCCGCATGATTGCCTGCTGGTTCTGGACGGCACGGTCGGGCAGAACGCCCATAACCAGGTCAAGGTCTTCCGCGAGATGGTTGATGTGTCCGGCCTTATCGTCACCAAGCTCGACGGGTCCGCGCGCGGCGGCGTGGTGGTGGCGTTGGCCGAGGATTTCGGGCTTCCCGTCCACGCGGTCGGCGTCGGCGAACAACCGGATGATCTGCGCCCCTTCGAGGCCCGGGCCTTCGCGCGCGGGCTGATGGGGTTGGAGTAGCCGGCCTGTGGCGAGTGGATGACCTACCGTTTCACCATCACCGATTGGCCCGGCCCGGTCGAGATACATCCCGGCGAATCGATCTTGGACGCGGTCTTGCGCGTGGGCGTGCCGATATCTCACGGGTGCCGGTCAGGTACGTGTGGGGCCTGCAAGGCCAAGTTGGTTTCGGGCCAGATCGAGCTTAAATCCCACTCCATTTACGCCCTGCCTGATCGGGAGCGGACCGACGGCCTGATCTTGACCTGTCGAGCCTATCCCAAAAGCGATGGGGAAATCGCCAGGCTTGGCACGGACGAAAACATCTCCCATCCGCTTTGCCGCCTGGAGACGGAGGTCCGCGAGATCGAGGACCTAACCGACGATATCCGGCGAATTTGCCTAGCCGTCATCAAGGGTGGCCGCCTCGCCTTCAGCGCTGGTCAGTTCGCTTCGGTAACATTCGAAGACCAGCCGCCACGCGACTATTCCATGGCCAATCGCCCGAATGATCGGTTGCTGGAATATCACGTCCGCCGTGTCGACGGCGGAGCCAGCAGCGTGCACGCGACCACGACTCTCGCGATCGGCGACAGGGTGCGGATCGACGGGCCTTACGGTGCCTGCTGGTTACGCGAGAAACATGCCGGCCCAATCCTCGCGGTGGCCGGAGGGTCGGGCCTGGCGCCGATGAAATCGATCATTGAGACCGCTCTCGCCAAGGGTCTAGGGCAGTCCATCGCCCTCTATGTGGTGGCGATGCAGGAACGCGAACTCTATATGGAAGATCATTTCCTTAGCCTCCAAGAGCGGTTCGAAAATTTCACTTTCACGACCATTCTTGCGC
>JAPKDN010000624.1 GCA_028822575.1 Alphaproteobacteria bacterium
CCTGATCACGCACGATCGTCGGCGATGCCGCGTCGGCGAGCAAAAATACCACGCCCTCGCCCTCGATCTGATTCGCGATATCCAACAAGTAGCGTGAGTTGAAGCCGATCTCCATCGGCCCCGAGCCATAGCTGACTTCCAACTCCTCACGCGCGGTACCACTTTCAGGACTGCTGGCACTCAGGACCAGACTACCGTCGTTTAATTGCAGCTTCACCGAGCGAGACTTTTCAGTCGAAATCGTCGCGACGCGGTCGACCGCGTCAGCGAAGATCTTGCAGTTGACCTGGAGGGCCTTGTCATTCCCAGACGGGATAACTCGTTCGTAATCCGGGAAAGTGCCGTCGATCAACTTGGTAGTCAGAACGGTGTCGCCGAAAGCGAAACATAATTTGCTGTCAGAAAGTGAAACCGAGATCTCGCCGTCGCTATCATCGATCAACTTACGGATCTCGTTGACCGCCTTGCGGGGCACGATTACCGCCGGCATATCCGCTGCTCCCTCTGGCAGGGGCATTTCGACGCGAGCCAGACGATGCCCGTCGGTGGCCACGGCGCGCATAACCGACACATCATTCGACGTGGTCGAATGCAGGTAGATGCCGTTCAGATAGTAGCGCGTTTCCTCACTGGATATCGCAAACCGGGTGCGATCGATCATAGACTTGGCATCCACCGCCGCCAGGACGAAGCGATGCGGCATATCCTCGCCACTCATCGAAGGAAATTCATCGGCCGGCAACGAGGGCAGCATGAAGGACGAGCGTCCCGAGGTGACCGCGACACGTCCACCCTCGCCAGAGGTTTCCAAGCTGACCTCCGAACCGTCGGGGAGTTTACGAATGATATCATACAAGGTGTGCGCGGGAACGGTCAGGGTACCATCGCTCACGACGTTACAATCAACCGATTCAACTATATCCATATCCATATCGGTTGCGGTCAAGCTAAGCCTTCCGCCACCCACTTTCACCAGAACATTGGCCAAAATAGGAATGGTGTTACGACGCTCCACGACACTTTGCACATGTCCAAGCGGCCGCAGGAAGGCCGCACGATCGATGGTGAATTTCATTGGCCTATCGTCGCCCAAATCGAGTTCATCAATATCCAGGAGACGCGATGCCAACAGGCCAAACAGCGCTCATTAATTCATCGCGAATCACCAGTTCCTGATTATAGCACGAACGCTCGGGAAAGAGGCGTATTTTCCGCCGTTCCTCGTTCTTGCCGAACGACTTTGGTGGGGCTCGCTTAAATACGCTGGTGAAGGGATCAGGACTCCAGCAAGCGCTTCAATAAATCGACCTCATCATTAAACTGCTTATCCATTGACCGCAGCTCATCAACCCGCTTCACCGCGTGCAGCACGGTCGTATGATCCCTACCGCCGAACCTGCGACCGATATCCGGAAGCGATTGCTGGGTGAGGTGCTTGGCGAGATACATTGCCACTTGGCGCGGTCGTGCGACGGCTCTTGATCTCCGGGGAGAGTGCATGTCCGCGAGGCGGATTTCGAAATGCGTGGCGACATGACGCTGGATATCCTCGACCGTGACCCGGCGATCATAGGACCGCAGCAAGTCATGCAGAACTTCGTGGGTTGTCTCCAGGCTGATGTCGCGACCCACCAGGGTCGCGTGTGCGACGAGCCGGTTCATCGCACCTTCAAGCTCCCGAACATTGGACGTAATTTTATGCGCGAGAAATTCCATGACCCGGGGCGGTATCTCAATCATGGCACCCGCATGATCAAGTGCGCCTGCCCTGGCGCCGCCGAGTTTCTCGACCTTGGATTGCAGGATCCCAAGGCGCAGTTCGTAGGTCGTCGGATGAATATCCGCGACCAACCCCCATCCAAGTCGAGACCGCAGCCTTTCCTCCAGCCCCTCCAAGTCGGTCGGCGATTTGTCCGCCGAAATCACGACCTGACGATTCTGATCAACCAGGGCGTTGAAGGTGTGGAAAAATTCCTCCTGGGTTGAATCCTTGCCACCGATGAACTGAACATCGTCGATCATCAAGACGTCGACGGATCGAAACTGGTCTTTAAACTCCACAGTATCCTTGAAGCGCAGTGCCCGGATAAACTGGTACATGAACTTCTCGGCGGTCAGATAAATTACCCGGCGCGAGGGATCCCGACGCCGAATTTCCCAAGCAATCGCATGCATCAAATGGGTTTTGCCAAGGCCAACGCCACCATAGAGAAACAGGGGGTTGAACGGAACGCCTTCACTGCCCGCCACGCGCCGCGCCGCTGCGTAAGCCAATTCGTTAGGCTTGCCAACGACGAAGTTATCAAAAGTGAACCTCTGATCCAGATGGCCAACAAATGACCCGTTGTCCAGTCCGGTCGCGCGCGGTGTCGGCGCCTCTAGTCGGGGAGCGTAATCCTTGGCCTCTTCAATTGGATCAGAATCAGTAACGGTAACCGGTTTGGCGGATCGCCCCGCCGAATTCACCTCGATACGGCCGATCGCCCCACCGCTTTCGTTGACCCATGCGGCCGTTAGCCGTTCTCCAAATTGGGAGATGATCCGGTCTCGGATAAACGGCGTCGGCGCCGTAACCACCACCGTCCCGCCCTCGATACGGTCCATAGTCAGGGATTTCAACCAGTTTCGATAAACTGATTCTCCAAACTCCTGGCGCAACCGCACTCGTACTCGAGCCCATTGCTTGTCATCGAATACGGAGCGCTTATCAGACATCGATAGCGCCCCCCTGGCCAAGACTGAAAGCGTAACCGACCGGTGGGTTCCGACAAAACCGCCCTGCGACCGGCATGATGAAGCCCCCCAATTCGTCACCCTGGCACTAATTATTCGCGAAATTATTCGCGAAAAAG
>JAPKDN010000625.1 GCA_028822575.1 Alphaproteobacteria bacterium
GTTGAGGCGCGTTGATCGAATATACTTGGTGTCACGCCATATTCGAGCAGCCGGTCGATGACATGCGAACCAATAAACCCGGCGCCGCCGGTGACGACAACTTTCATAATTTCATTTCCTTTATTCTAGTTGGAGTAGATGGTCAGCCTCAGCAGGCTCAGACAGCTTTCGCGCTGAGCGCCTCTGAAAACGAATTAATGACATGGGCCAGCTCGTCTTGGGTCAACCCGGGGCGCAACGGAAGAGCAAAAAATAATATTCCTCGGCGTATTCGGCACTAGTAAATTCGCCGGTCACGCCAATGCCACAACCTAGGCTGAGGTGGTGATTTTTTGGGCAGACCTAGGACGTATTCGTGCCGAGTACTGATTTTAGTGACGCAACTACATGGTCAAGCTCTGCCTGAGTCAAACCTGGATAGAGCGGCAGGCATACATGATTTGCGGCCACTTCTTCCGATCCAGGGAAACTTTGCTCCCTAAGTGCTTTTCCAGCCTCGGGATCGTGGCGGTGCCGGCCCCATAGATCATATTCATCCCAAAGAGGCTCTGTGTGGCAGAGGTCCGCATACACCTCTCCTGTGAGGGACACGCCGTGCTCCTCCTTCAGAGTCTTTTTCAGGCTCGCCCGATCGACCGAATCATCAATAGTGCATAGATACTTGTAATAGCTCGAGCTCAACTTGGGAGAGAGTTCAACTGGGTTTATCCCGGGAATCCCAACAATATTTGCATCGTAATAAGTAGCTACACGCCGACGATCAGCGCAGATCTGATTTGCACGGCGCATTTGCTCTTCGCCGATAAGGGCAGTTATTTCACTAATCCGAAAGTTCGAAGCCATGATCGACATACGGTTGCCGAGATCCGGATTCTTACCGTGATTGCGAATCATCTGGATACGCTTGGCAAGCGCTTCATCATTGGTTGTGACAACCCCGCCTTCACCCATCGTCAAGACCTTGGTAGGAAAGAAGGAAAACGCGCCAGCCACGCCGAGCGTTCCTGCAGATCGGCCATCATAGTCGCACCCGTGCGCGTGCGCGCAGTCTTCAATCAAGTGGATATTCTTGGACTTGCAAAGCGCAATCAATTCATCAATCGCAGGCGTGATGACGCCACCGATGTGAACGAGCATGACAGCCGCGGTGTCATCTTCGATTCGTGCCGCCACGTCGGCGGGATCGAGGCAGAATGTCTCCGGATCACAGTCGGCAAAGATAACCCGGTTGCCCGTCTGAATGGCCGCATACGCCGAAGCTAGGAAAGTATTAGTCGGCACTATGATCGATTTACCTTCGATCCCGAGCCCTCGGATAATCAACTCAAGCTCAGAAGTGCCGTTGGTGCAGCTAATCGCGTGCTCCGCCTTGGCGAAGGAACCAAACGCTCCTTCGAAGTTCTTTGTGTGGGTGCTCATGGTGAGCATGCCCGAAGCAAGAATTTTCTCGACACCAGTAGTTATGAACTCGGCGTCTTCGGGCCCAAAGGGCACCCGTAGAATAGGAACCTGCAATTGAACTGCCTCCTCTAGTTCGGCGATTTGATAGTGTAAATTTTTCTTAGGGCTAACGGATATTAGGCACGCTCCGCCACCTGGGTGAACGGCCTAAAGTCAGCGTTCTATCCCACTATTAAACTAGCAGCAGCATGTGGGGCTGTCAAAAATGCATGTTCGATTTCATTGTTGAAAAGGAAATAACGTACAACCTGCACTTGGCATCGATTCGGCTGACTTCGCAAGAACGACCTGGTCCAAAGCGGTTGTAAATGGTTCGTCTGACTTAACATGCCGATACCTGGGCTGCTCGGAAATGAGGCACTCGTGCATCGAGGCGTATGCCCCGCCTAGCCAAAGAATTCTCTCCTTCGACTAAAACGCCCGAATTCCGATAGACGGCCTGCCGCTTTCGATCCGATCTGGCCGCTCGACCTAGTAGTGCATATCTTCAACATATTTCCCCAAAACCCCATCTAACTTTGAGCATTGCCACTTACCTCCGACTGGAAGTAGGCGGTTGCCTTTATGAAGCCGTCCTCGAGGAGGTTCCCAGAAGAGTTGGCGCGGATTTTCAAGAAGATCGGCGATTAAGCGCTGACCAGTGTCGTGGCTGTCGACGCCAAACTCCTCGGCGCTTTCGCAAAGCAGGCGTTGGCTGAGATGGGCCGAGGTAGCCGCCGCGTCCGGCGATTCCGGATCGGTCCGCTACTAGCACTCCTAAGATCCGTATTTACTGCATAAGCTGATCCCAATCTCGGGTGACCTCAATATCACGCCCGCCCGATGTCAAGTCATAGAGTCGAGGCCTTATGTTGAGCATCTGACCTCCATCCCGCGTCAGCGGCCGGAATGCGATGCCCCCGGAGGCTCGACTGGAACGGAGCGAGAAAAGTTCGAACGGAATGACAAAGAAAAAGCCCTTGTCGAAGCTACCTTCGCCAAACTCCTCGAACGGGACGTTCGTCAGTGTGAACCAACTGCCAACAAACACACCGCTGTCGAACCGTCGACCGACTCGGAACTGTGCGCCGCGATCACCGGCCAGAAATTGCCCAATATGTATGGACGTATGAAGGTCTTTCCAGGGAACATCATAATAGACGTTGAGATGGCCGGTCGTGACAGTGTAGTTGAGGAAATCCAACCGCTGATCATATGCTCGTTGACGCACGTAGTTGACGTCAGTCGAAATTGCCCAGCGCGATGCGCGCGGCCGGTAGATAACCTCCGTGCCGTAGCCACCGAACATCTCTTCGAAATATCCCGCCGTAAACCGGTAGTAAATATCCGGTGCAGCCATCCCGAAATAATTTGTCTGAAACCTTACTAGGTTGTCCTGACCTTCTTGA
>JAPKDN010000626.1 GCA_028822575.1 Alphaproteobacteria bacterium
CGGTGGCGGCGCAGGATCTTGAAGCGGAAGCCGTGAAACAGAAACTCCTGTCCAACCGATGGGATCACCCGTGCCTCGTGGAGGATAAGGCCCGCGATCGTTGACGCGTCCTCGTCCGGCAGTCGCCAGTCAAGTTCCCGGTTTAGGTCGCGGATGGTCACCGTGCCGTTCACGAGATGGGAGCCATCGGTCTGAACGCGAAGTCCGGCGACCGAGATATCGTGTTCGTCATCGATATCGCCGACGATCTCCTCGAGGATATCCTCTAGCGTGACCACGCCTTGAAAGGCGCCGTATTCATCGACGACGACCGCGAAATGCTCCCGGCGCTTTCGAAATTCCTGCAATTGATCGAGCAAATTGTTAGACTCGGGAATGAACCAGGGGGGGGTTGCGATTTTCTCGATATCGAGACTCGCCAGATCTTCCCCATCATGGCCGCGAATGGCTCGTAACAGCGCCTTGCCATGCAGGATGCCAATTATTTCGTCCTGATCGCCACGATAAAGCGGAATGCGCGTATAGGGGCTTTCCATTGCTTCATCAAGAATGCTTTCCAACGGCAGGTCGGCGTCGATCATCGCGACGTTGCGCCGATGGGTCATGATCTCCTCGACCCAAACCTCGCCGAGATCGAGTATGCTCCGCAACATGGCACGTTCCTCGCTGACCTCTGGGCCGGGACCACGGTGCAGGTCGATCATACCGCGCAATTCCTCTTCGCGCGCCTCATCGTCGACCTTAGCCCTGATACGAATTCCGAAAAGGCGCAGCACGCTTCGCACGATCACTCGCACCGCGATGCTGAACGGTTTGAGAATCCAAACCAGTGCGTTGACCACCGGTGCGACTGCGAGGGCCGCACGATCGGCGTTGTTGATCGCGTAGGTTTTTGGCAGTACCTCGGCGAAAATCACGACCAGAACGGTCATGCCAAGCGTGGCGTAGGCAACACCCGCTTCGCCGAAAAGAGTGATCATAAGGCTTGTCGCCAACGCCGAGGCGCAGATATTGGTAATGTTGTTGCCGATCAGTATCGAACCGATCAGCGTCTCATTTTGTTCCCGCAGGCGCATCACTATTCCGGCCCGCTTGCGTCCGCGCAGCGAAAGTTGATGGATCCGCGCCTCCGACGCGGCGGTTAACGCGGTTTCGGAACCGGAAAAAAAAGCGGACAGTAGAATCAACACAAAGATAGCGCCGATCGTGATGATGTCGCCGTCGTCCAGCATCCCGATGTCCAGCATGGTCTGATTAATCTCCTCTATTTTTTCATTGCCGATACACGCCGCACGGCATCCATGTCCGACGCGAGAGAGCGCTCGATGATCTTCGTGACATGCCTCTCATCGACCTCGGCGGTCACGAAGGCGTCACCGATACCACGCGCCAGAATAAAGCGCATTTGACCTGCCAGCACCTTTTTGTCGTGTCGCATATGGTTGATCAAAGCAGGCGCGCTCCACTCCCGCGATCCCGCGATCGCCGTGATTTCCATCGGCAATCCCATATCGCCGAAATGCTGCCGGACCCGATCCACGTCCTGGCCGGAACAAAGACCCATCTCGCGCGAAAGGTCGAGGGCTAAGATCATGCCGATGGAAACAGCCTCGCCATGCAAGACACCGCCGCCATAGCCCGCCTCTGCCTCGAGCGAGTGTCCGAACGTGTGGCCGAAATTAAGGAGCGCCCGGTCACCGGTTTCGCGTTCATCGGCGGCGACAATCCGGGCCTTGGCCTTACAGCTTTCAACAATCGCCATCCGACGCGCCTCCGGGTCGCCTGCCAGGACCTTGCCGCCGTTTCTTTCCAACCAGTCAAAGAAATCAGGGTCGCGGATTAGCCCGTATTTCACTACCTCGCCATACCCGGCGAGAACTTCGCGGCGTGGCAATGTGTCGAGAACGACGGTGTCGATCAAAACCAAGCCGGGTTGGTGGAAGGCGCCGACAAGATTCTTGCCATGTGCCATGTTGATGGCGGTCTTGCCGCCCACGGAACTGTCTACTTGGGACAGAAGGGTTGTCGGGACCTGAACGAAGTCTAGGCCGCGTAGCGTGATCGCGGCCGCGAAGCCGGCGAGATCTCCAACCACGCCGCCGCCTAGGGCGATAACGAGACCGTCTCGTCCGACATGTTGCCCTAGCAGCCAGTCCAACAATCGTTCCAATTGGGCGAAGGATTTGGTGCTCTCGCCTTTTGGCAGGATAAACTGGCTGGTGGCGATGCCCGACGCTTCGAGGCCGCGCCGCGCCGGTTCGAGCCAATGGTGCGCGACTTCATCGTCAGTGACGATAAAGGCGCGACGTTGGCCAAACCGATCCCGTACGGCTTCTCCAAGCCGCGCTATCTGCCCCGCCCCGACGATGATGTCATAGGCGCGGTCTCCCAGGTCCATCCGTACCGTGTCCGAACCGTTCATTACTGGGCTCCGTTGTCGATGGCGAAATGGTCGAGAAGACGTTGATAAACCCGCTCGACGGTCTGCTCGATGGGGCCGCGATAAGAGGCCACCGTGAGCGTCGATTCGGCATAAATCGGATAGCGCGCGTGCATGATGGTTTCAAGTGTGGCGCGTGGATCGTCGGTGTGGAGCAAGGGCCTGTCCGTTCGCCGCGCCACGCGTTCATAAAGCACGTCGAGATCCGCTTTCAGCCAAAGCGACAGTCCATGCTCTCGAATTTCCCGCCGCGTGTCTGGTGATATATAAGCACCACCGCCCGTGGCGAGGATGCAGGGCGGGTCTCGCAACAAGCGGGCAATCACGCGTTCCTCGCCCCGACGAAATTCATCTTCGCCGAAGCGTTCGAAAAAATCAGCGATAGTACAGCCCGCAGCCTGTTCAAT
>JAPKDN010000627.1 GCA_028822575.1 Alphaproteobacteria bacterium
CACGTCCACTACCGCCAGCGCCTGCCGCTGGCGCTGTTGACGTCGGCGCACCAACAGTGCCACACCTTCCCCCTCCACCCCCACCACCACCGCCGCCACCGCCACCGCCACCGCCACCGCCACCGCCACCGCCACCACCAGACGATGAGGGCGGTGGTGGTGGCAAAGCGATGCTCAGCGTCGTATCACCGCCAGAGAAGCGTGCGTCGAATACAGAGTTGGAAGCGGTTGCGTAAGACCCAATCGAGAGAGTTCCCGTGCCAACGGTAATAGAAGAAGACAGCGCCTGACCATTCAGGGCCGAGAGGTCCGCGCCAGTGATAATAATCGAATCGCCCTGGCGAAACACGTTGATTGTGTCATTCGCCAACTCGGACCCAGAGCCAATGAAAACATCGGCGCCGGCACCACCAACCATCAGGTCGGCGCCGGAGCCACCGCTAATCGTGTCGCTACCACCGCCGCCACTAAGCGTATCTGCTCCAAGCCCGCCGAGCAGCGTGTCGCTTCCGGCCCCGCCTAAAAGACTGTCGTTTCCGGCGCCACCCTCGAGTCTGTCCGCGCCATCTCCACCAAACAAGGTGTCGTTGGCAAGCCCCCCCGCGAGGGTATCATTGCCTTCAAGCCCCGAGATCGAATCGTTGTTGGAACCGCCGGCGAGGGAGTCAGGACCGCCGCTACCGGTAATGACCGTTGGCGGATCCAGCAGTTTCAGGATCGTGTCAGTGCCATCATAATCCGCGGTGAAAGAGCCTTGAGCGGCGGTCACGCCCGTCAACGTTATGGATTTACCTCCGCCAAGTGATATCGATCCGGAAGCGACAATCCCGTCCAAGGCCGAAAGGTCCACACCCGTCAGCTTGATCGCGTCTCCGGTAGAAAAATCAACGATCGTATCACCGTCGAGATCATTGGAGGTGCCCTCGAAAGTGTCGTCACCAGCCCCTCCAGCCAGGCTGTCGGCGCCACCGCGTCCAAGAATTGAATCGTCGCCGCCGCCACCAGACAGCGTGTCGACAATGCTCCCACCATAGATTGTATCTTTCCCCGAGGTTCCCACGTAACCTTCGGCTGGGGCTCCATAAAGGAATTGGATCGCAGCGATGTCGTCGGGTCGCAGGGTGTTAACGTTGGCATCGATAGACGGTCGCATGATCGACGGCGCAGCCGAGGAATGGCCAATGCCGATGGCGTGGCCAATCTCGTGCAAGGCGACCGCGCCAAAGTTGAAATTCCCGGCACCGACATTACCCGCGCCTACCACATAGGGTTCAGCGCTATCAAAGCGGATCGAGGTCTCAATGATTGTCCCACCGACAAAACTGTAAAACGCTTGAGCCAGGATGCTGGACGCGCCGTCAATGGCAGCGAAGCCAAGGCGTATGTCGACGTCGGCTTCATCGGTAACCTCGGAAAATTTAATATTGGCGACCGCCTCCCAAGCGCTGAAGGCATCCTGGGTCGCGGTCAAAAATGCTCCGTTGACCGAGCCCTCAAAATTGAACGGCTGTCCGGCGAAATTCCTGGTCGCGGCACTCCAGGTTACCGTTCCGCTGAAGGAGCCGAAGGGCGCACCGCCCCATTTGATTGAATTGGTCGCGAAATCAAGGGAACCGGCGCCAACGGGATCGTTTTGCTCGGCATGATGCAAACCTCCGCATACGGCACATCTTCCAGTGCCCGTGTCGTGCAAAACGTGATCTGCCTGAGCCATGCGTCTGAAATCTCCCGAGCACCGCGACCATCGCCAAAAGCTACGTCACGATCTCATCGCACTCATTCAACCTCACAGTAGATACGTGTGCGATATCGATTCCCGGTGTGACTATAGTCACTCGCCGATAGGGGACCGCCTATATCGAGTTATTTTTACCGAATGCTCAGGCGGTAGACGCATCCTGGTCGAAAAACACTGCCGAACGGGTCGCCATGGCCCGCGCATGCTCCGCCTGCGCATCAGGGCCCTGGTCTGCCTTCGGGCGCAACTCCAGGTCCCACTGCCCGGTCGCCTCCCTCCCACGCACCAGCATCACGGTCTCGCGCTCGCCGGGAGCCAGACTATCCGGTGTGACGAAAGCGATCGCGAAACCGATCCGGCGATCATCACTTTCATTGCTGTTGGAGCCATGCACGACGCCGTAGTCATGCACTGACATCTCGCCAGCCTTCAGAGTCAGATCCGCGGCCCGGCTCTCATCAATGGTCTCGGCGATGCTTTCCTTGCGAAACAGGATGTTGTTGTCGTCATCGGGTGTTTCCACGTGACGGAGCTGCTGGCGGTGCGATCCCTTGATCACCCGCATACAGCCATTGCCGGAATGACTATCCGTAAACGCCACCCAAGCGCGGACATGCCGACCGCCGCCAAAATTAGCGTAGGTAGTGTCCTGATGCCATGGAACGCCGGACCAATCACATCGTCGATTGCGTCCAGCAGCACCGGCACATGACAGATCTCGTCGAGCCAGGTGAAAAGCAAGTGCGGCTTGAAACGCGAAAGCGTGAAAAGAACCTCCTCGGCCGGCCGGTCCTTGACACTGGCCTCGTAGGCTTCCAACGCGGCGCGATAACCGGCGGCGCGCGTGGCGGGAAAAACAGCAATCGGCGCGACGAAGCCGTCTTCAGTCATGGAAGTTATTTGGCCTTGAGTGAGATGTTTAGGCATGGAAACCGCCTCGGTTCGATTTGTTTCGCGCGGCACCATGCCGTCGGCCCGTTCCTTGTTCGCCGAAGGATCACCGCGACTACCCCATATCGAGGCAAAAAGCTGCCGCAAGAGCGAAACATATGGCCGTACCTAAGGGCAAAACGACTACCCACAAACCAAGTTGTAAATCCTTCGGCA
>JAPKDN010000628.1 GCA_028822575.1 Alphaproteobacteria bacterium
GTCGGGTTTCTTCTGGATGACTTTCTTGGAACCGGTATATATCGGTCCCCGCAAGACAGAGGATCAGTGGCTTAGTGGGAAAAGTCTTTCGGTATTGCTCTATTGCCCCGGCACTCCGCCAGGCATGGATGGCCAGCATTGCGTCACTTGGCGCGCCGTCGTATTCGGTGAGGGTCCGGGGTTTATGGCCAAGTTTTTTAAGAACTGTCGACCATCTATTCGCGGTTGCGCGGTTGCCGGAACGGTCGCCTTTTTTGGCCGGTGTGATAATGGTGATTTTCATGAAATTGTGATTGAATAGGATGCGATGAGCGAAAGACTGACCAAAGACACCCTAGTCGCCAATCTAATGGACGCAAGGGCCCGGACGATTGAATTGGTGCACGGCCTCGACGACAACCAATTGATGGGCCCAGGTCTAGGCATTGTTAATCCGCTACTGTGGGAGATTGGGCATCTTGCCTGGTTTCACGAGTATTTCGTTCTGCGACGGATCGATGGTAAAGACCCTATCTTGCCGCATACAGACAAACTCTACGATTCGATGAAGGTTCATCACGATACAAGGTGGGATCTAGAGCTGCCGGACTTGCATGGGACCTTCCAGTATATGCGGGCGGTCGAGGACGCGATGATCGAACGATTGGGCGACGGTGAGGTAAGTGAGGACGAAACTTACCTCTATCAACTGTCTGTCTTTCATGAAGACATGCATGACGAAGCATTTACTTATACGCGTCAGACGCTTGGATACCCAGCGCCCGAATTCCGGGCAGCACGTGATCAACCCGCCCCGACGACAGGAGCACATCCGGGAGACGCGGAAGTACCGGGTGGCAACATCGCGCTAGGATCGAGACCCGGTGGTATCTTTGTCTTTGATAACGAAAAATGGGCGCATGAGGTGGCGGTTGAGCCGTTCCAAATCGCGAAAGCGCCGGTGACAAATTCAAATTTCTTGGCATTTGTTGAAGATGGTGGATATCGGGATGCACACTTCTGGGAGAAAGATGGCTGGGCGTGGCGCGAATCGGAGAACGTGGAATGTCCTGTTTATTGGCGCCGGGGAGAGGACGGTGGATGGTGGACACGTGCGTTCGATAAGGAGGTCCCGCTGCCGCCGTATCAACCGGTAAGCCACGTCAATTGGCATGAGGCAACAGCGTGGTGTCGATGGGCGGGTCGTCGCTTGCCAAGCGAAATTGAGTGGGAAGCGGCAGCGTCTTACGGACCCGAAGCAGGCGAGCTTTTATTCGATGCGCCTAAATCGAGATACCCCTGGGGTGATACGATAGGCGCAAGCACGCCCGCCAATCTGGATGGTAGCCATATTGGATTGGTCGATGTCGCTGCGTATCCGAAAGGGGACAGTGCTTTTGGATGTCGCCAGATGACCGGCAATGTTTGGGAATGGACATCAAGCGATTTTGTCCCGTTTCCCGGATTCTCTGTCGATCCGTATGATGATTATTCAAAACCGTGGTTTGGAACCCGAAAAGTATTGCGTGGTGGCGCTTGGGCGACGCGGGGGCGAATTATCTCCAACACCTATCGGAATTTCTTCACACCTGACCGCAGGGACACTATTTGCGGATTTCGGACCTGCGAGATTTGACGACAAAAGGGGTAGCCCGTTATGGTGCGATTCCTGTCACAACCATGTCCCCGAAATGTCCAAATCAGCCCTAGCGTCCTTTAGTGATCTTTCACCTGCGGAAGATGATTTCCTTGGCGATGTTGTCGCGGGATTGTCTGCATCGCGTAAGACTTTGCCGTGCAAATTTTTTTATGATGAGGTGGGCTCCCAGATATTTGACCAAATTTGCTTACTGCCGGAATACTACCCGACCAGGACTGAAACCACGCTGATGCGGGCGAAAGCAGCCGAGATGTCGGCTGCGATTGGAGCCAAGGCCCAGGTCCTCGAATACGGCTGCGGCTCCATTGAGAAGGTTCGTGTCTTGCTCGATGCCCTGGTCGATCCGGCATCTTACATTGCGGTGGATATTTCACGGGAACATCTGCGCATGGCGGCAGAAACGCTGGCGCAGGACTATCCGTCTATCGAGGTCCACGCGATTTGCACGGATTTCTCCCAGCCGTTTGACGTCCCGCCGAGCCAACCGGGCCAACGCCGGGTCGCTTTCTTCCCAGGCTCGACCATTGGGAATTTTGAGCCGCTGGCTGCCAAGGAATTGATGTTGCGGATCGTGGCCCATGTGGGCCCCGGTGGTGGCTTGTTGATCGGAGTGGATCGAAAGAAGGATGAAGCTATCCTTCATGCTGCCTATAACGACGCCGCCGGCGTAACGGCGGCATTCAATTTAAACCTTTTGACCCGAATTAATGTGGAACTCGGCGGTAATTTCGATGTTGATGGGTTTCGCCACGAGGCGCTTTATAATACTGTCGATGGGCGGATTGAGATGCATTTGCTGAGCTTACGGGATCAGACGGTAAAAATTGGTGGTCGCCGATTCTCCTTTGCTGAGGGTGAGACTATCCATACGGAAAATTCTCACAAATACGAAATCGATGAATTCCAGGCACTTGTGGTCCAGGCAGGTTTTGTCCCCAAAGCCGTGTGGTCTGACGCCGACAATTTATTTAGCGTCCATTATGTGGAAGTGCCAAGCACCTAATCGGCGAGAAAACCCTTCATCAGCCCCACGAACTCGTCCAGCCTGTCGTGATGCACCCAGTGCCCAGCGCCTTCAATATTGGCGATTTCGGCATTATGGAAATGCTCGGCGCGTCCATCTTCGTTTGGATCGCTCGCCCAACTTTCCGTTCCGCGTACCAATAATGTCGGACAGGTGATCCGCTCCCAGAGTTTTTGTC
>JAPKDN010000629.1 GCA_028822575.1 Alphaproteobacteria bacterium
TGGTCGCTCTGCATGGGATCACCTCAAACGGCGGGGCGATGTGCGAACCGGCCCGCTGCCTCGCTGACAAGGACTGGCAGGTGCTGGCCGCCGACATGCGCGGCCACGGCGAAAGCGGCCGGGGCAACGGGGACTTCTCGTTCAATGCCCTGCTTGGCGATCTGGCCGAGGCGCTGCCGATGTCTCCTGATGTTCTGCTCGGTCATTCTTTTGGTGGAACGCTAGCGCAGATCGGCGTGCTAAACGGCATGTTTACGCCCGGCGCGCTGATCCTTGAAGACCCTGTTTCGGTTTTTGCGGACCAGGAAACCCCGCGTGCCATGCTCGATTGGGACGAAGTCAATCTGCCAACCACCATCGACGGTTTGCTTGCAGCCAATCCGGGGTGGACGGCCCTTGATGCGGCGTGGAAGTTGGTGTCGATCCAGCAGATATCTTTTGACGACGCGCGCGCGGCATTCGCCGGAAACGCGCCGTGGGATTTGCGGCCTGATGCGGCGCGGCTGAGTTCGAAGCTACCGACTGTCTGGGTTCTCCCTGATGTCAGCCGTTTTGTGCCGTCAGGTGACGTGGCACGGCTACAAGCTGACACGCCGGACGGATCCTTGGCGATTTTTAATGGGGCAGGACACAGCGTCCACCGGGATGAAACGACGGCCTTTGTCGATATTGTTGAGCGGCTTGCCCAAGGGGAGTGGTTTAAATGAGCACGGATAGTGACTTCAAATTTCGCTTCGGTGGCCACCGCGCAGATCAGCGGATAGCACTCGGCGCTCCCTTCGAGGTGTTCACCGAAGACTGCTTCTCTGGAAAGCTGACATCGGAAACTGGAAAGCCGCGCGAAGTGGCACCGTATCCGAGGGTAAATCCGCTCGCGGGCCCTTTCCATATCGAGGGGGTGCGACAGGGCGATATCGTTGCAATCCATATTCGGTCAATGACACCTGCGCGTGATTGGGGCGTCGCAACCGTTTCACCTAATTTTGGCTTGCTTTCGGGAACGCGGATGGCACCAAACCTTCAGCCCGATAGTGATGAGCGTGTTTGGATTTGGCGTCTCGATGATGACCACACCACCCTGCGAACCAAGGCGGCAAACGGGACTGAGATGTCGGTTCCCTTTAATCCTTTCTTTGGCACGATCGGTGTGGCCCCAGCACATGGCGAAGTGCGCCTCGGCGTTGTTCCAGGTGACTTCGGCGGCAATCTCGACATGCCCGAACTTTGCACTGGGACGACGCTTTATCTACGGGCAAATGTGGACGGCGCTCATCTGTATTTGGGCGACGGACACTACGCTCAAGGCGACGGCGAAATAACAGGAACGGCCATTGAGGGCGCGTTTAACTCGGGCCTTTCGGTAACGATGGCCTCTGACGACGAAACTTTTGATTTCCCCCGCATCGAAACACAGACCAGCATCGGAGTCATCGGCGTTGGGCGCCCACTCGAAAACGCAATCAAAGTTGCCGCAGCCGAAATGGTGCGATGGGTCGCCCAATTGACCGGGTTGGACCCGCAGGATGCTTATCAACTTGTCAGTCAGATCGGAAAGCTGCGCGTTTGTAATCTTGTGAACCCCGAATACACGGCATTGTTATCCGTTCCTAAAACGATTTTGCCTACAGGCACTGTCGTCATGGGCGGACAGCACGACATCTAGGGCAGTTCGCTCTAAATTGAAGAAGGTTGTGGACAAGAAGGGTAAGCTTTTCAACAGGAGAGAAAATATGAATTTTCGTCAAACGTTAAGATCAACAGTGCTTGCGATCGCCTTCGCATTCGCATTCGCGAGCACTTCAGTGCTTGCGGACGAACTCAAAATCGGACTCGTCCAGATCAATCAACAGGCCCTCTTTTTCACACAAATGAATGCAGGTGCACAGGCGGCGGCAGATGCTGCGGGGGCCGAGTTATTCATCTTTAATGCAAACAACGACCCGGCCAAGCAGGCAGATGCTATCGAAACCTATATCGCTGGAGGCGTGGATGGCCTCGTGGTTGTGGCGATCGACGTAAACGGCGTCATGCCAAGCATCGTAGATGCCGACGCTGCGGGTATCCCGGTTGCTGCCGTTGATGCAATCTTGCCAGAGGGCCCACAGATCGCGCAGGTCGGTGTCGATAACGAACTTGCTGGTCAGTCGATGGCGGTTCATCTTATGGATTACCTTGATGGTCGCGGATCCGAAAGCGTGGAGCTTGGTATCGTCGGGGCGCTCAATTCGTTCATTCAAAATGTCCGTCAGAAGGGTTTTGAAGACGGGATCTCAGGCGACGCACGCATTACGATTGTGGGTGTTGTCGATGGTCGCAACGTGCAGGACAATGCTCTAAGGGCTGCCGAGAATTTGATAACAGCGAACCCTGGAATTGATGTGATCTATGCAACTGGTGAGCCAGCTCTTGTAGGCGCAATTGCTGCCGTTGAAAGTCAAGGACGTACCGGTGACATCAAAGTTATCGGTTGGGATCTGACTGGCGAAGTGATTGCCGGAATTGATGCTGGATATGTTACTGCCGTCATTCAGCAGGATCCGGCAGGTATGGGCGCTGCTGCGGTAAACGCAGTGCTCAATTCCATCGCGGGTGAGGCGATTGAATATGACGTTGCCGTTCCGGTCACCATCGTCACAACGGAGAACGTTGATCCTTACCGCGAGGTTTTTAAGTAGTGGTCTCGCAACCGCGCATTTCAGTGCGGGGAATAAAAAAACGTTTTGGCGCGGTTGAAGCCCTGCGCGGTGTTGATCTGGATATCTATCCAGGTGAGTGCCTGGGTCTCGTGGGCGACAACGCGGCCGGTAAATCAACTTTTACCAAAATGTTGTCTGGAG
>JAPKDN010000630.1 GCA_028822575.1 Alphaproteobacteria bacterium
CTTTGCACGCCCCTTTCATCCGTTCTACTCCAGACTCCCAGGTGCCAGGCGTGGCGGAGACGAAGACGGTTTGCGGACGCATGTCCTCCCACTCCTCAAACTTGAGGGGACGGTTGTCCATGCAGGATTTTAACCGAAACCCAAATTCTGACAGGGTGGTCTTGCGCGCGAAATCGCCTTTGTACATGGCACCAAGTTGTGGGACCGTCACATGGCTCTCGTCTACAATCAGCAGAGCATTTTCTGGCAGATATTCGAACAGGGTCGGCGGCGCCTCTCCTTCGCGCCGACCCGAGAGATAACGGGAGTAATTCTCGATCCCGGCGCAGGACCCAGTGGCCTCCATCATCTCCATGTCGAAGGTGGTGCGCTGCTCCAGCCGCTGTGCCTCCAGTAGCTTGCCGTGCTCGTGGAGATAGGACAGGCGCTCCTTGAGCTCGAGTTTGATCTGCTTGACGGCTTGGGTAAGCGTCGGTTTTGGCGTCACGTAATGCGAGTTGGCGAAGACCCGGACCTGATCAAGCTCGGCGGTCTTCTGGCCGGTCAGGGGGTCAAACTCGTGCACCGCTTCCAGCTCGTCACCAAAGAAGGACAGGCGCCACGCCCGGTCCTCCAAATGTGCAGGAAAGATCTCAAGGCTGTCGCCCCGCACCCGGAAGGTGCCACGACTGAATGCGGTGTCGTTGCGCCGGTATTGCAACTCGATCAGGCGGCGCATCAGGACCTGAATGTCTACGGTCTTGCCGACTTTTAGCACCACGGTCATCTTGCCATAGGTCTCGACCGCGCCGATGCCGTAGATGCAGGAAACCGAGGCGACGATGATTACATCCTCGCGCTCCAACAGCGCCCTTGTAGCGGCGTGGCGCATCCGGTCGATCTGCTCGTTGATCGAGGCTTCCTTTTCCACGTAGGTATCGGTCCGTGGCACATAGGCCTCGGGTTGGTAATAGTCGTAATACGAAACGAAATATTCCACTGCATTATTTGGAAAGAAGCTCTTCATTTCACCGTAAAGCTGGGCCGCGAGCGTCTTGTTCGGCGCCAGCACAAGGGCTGGGCGGCCGACCTGCTCAATCATATGGGCAATGGTGAAGGTCTTACCGGAACCGGTGACGCCAAGCAGTACCTGGTCCCATTCCTTATTCTGAAGGCCTTGAGTCAGCTCGGTAATGGCCTGGGGTTGATCACCGGCTGGTTTGAAGTCGGAGATCACAACCAGGGGATTGCTCGCGTCCTGCTTGGCGACATCGGATTTCAAATCCGGCGGCTCGGAGCCGACCAGCTTGGTCATGTTCCGTTCCTGTCGTCGCGCCTGCGCCTCGGCCGCGCTGTCGGCCCGTGTCATTGATTGAGTTCTCATGAGGGGAGTTTAGGGGTGGTGGTGGGGTGGGGGAAGGGGCGAGAGTCCTGATGGCTGGATCAATTTCGCGTTCGGCGCTTTAGTGGGGTGCATCAGGGGGTTTTTGAGACATTCGGCTGTGGTTAAAGGAACCGCAACTGGAGGACATCGAGATGGACGGATTGTTGAAGAAGGGCGTGATGGAGCTGACTGGCTTGGCGTAGCGCTTGCAGCGAGGCGCGTTCTTGGAATTGCTGTCATGGGAGTTGAAGGTGACTGCCGCCCGGCTCTCTGATTGGCATGACCAAGCACCTCAGCGCCGTCGTCAAGGACATCGCCACCGAATTGCAGCTGCGTCACGATCATGGCCCGAACCCCCTGTCCAACGACTTCCAGAAGGAGATCGCCTTTCTGGGCATCACGACATCGTTGTCCTTCGTGCGTGAACCCGAAGACAATGGCGTCGCAGAGCGCTTAATCCGTATTCCCAAGGAAAACCTGCTGTGGGTCCGGGACTTCGAGACCATCGAGGAACTTCGCCCGCTGGTCTTAAGACAACTGGTTGGTCGCATGACATCGATACAAAAACCCAACCAAGATCAGGCAAAATCAAACCACAACATGCGAGTAGGCCGCATGCAAATATACGCAGACGCTTGTTGCATAAGCGGGATACAGCACAGTTTCGGCGCGTCAGATACTCCTCTTAAATAGTCTTGCCCTAGAGGAAATGACGCTTTCGTTCCTTTCCGGAGACCTTGGCGGGAGCAAGCATCTTGGAGGTCGTGGGGTTCGTCGGGGATCGAATAGCCAATTTGGTGGAGCTCTTGGATCCAACGGCGTGCCGCAGGGTGGATTTTAACGCAACCGCAGGCGGCGGTGTCGGATGATCCTCGACTACAACGTATATCGGAGGTTTTGGAGCCGTTATCTGCTCGTCAACCGGATCCGAGAATTTATCCAACTCGAACCGTGTTCATAAATCGCCCCGTCGTTGGTGAGCGCTTTTACGGGCCCAAAGTTTTGGTCGCCGCTAGGTTTGTGAGCAATATATTTTTGTCGGCGAACCTCTGAAGGTTGATTGCTAAGGAAACCGATTCCTTCTCGGATCTGGCTAAATGCGCAGCGATGGTGGGGGACCGTAACCTCACCAATTGCAAGTCCACGCATGCCGCACTGTGCGTTGTGGCACCCTATGTTGGCGAACGGCTTGGTGGCAACGCGCATCGCTTGATTGGTTTGTTTGATCTCCTTGGATATTTGCTAGTAAATTAGCGATCCATATGTTGGAAGGTTGGTGCGGTAGGGCTTTGGAGCGGGGGCCTTTTTGGCGCAATCGTTGATAATCAAAAAGGCTAAAACCGCGATTCTGAACTGGTGGTTTTTGATCATTTAGATATCCGTGAAATTTCTTGGAACAGCCGCGCCACCGCCTCCGCTCCAGGGTCGTTGTTGCCTTTGAGATTGGCCTCCGGCACATAGGCCGCCCGCCCTG